>CAZTCU010000017.1:0-21167 GCA_964612235.1 uncultured Rhizobium sp. | reverse complement strand
AGCGGCTGGAACTGCTGTAAGTGCCGTGCGCCTTGGTTCTGCCGAACAACAAAGCAGCGTTGGCGCCCCAATCGAAATTCAGCTCCGTGTTATCCGGCTGGCCGGCGATGAGCGCGGACGCATTCCAGGCGATGGCAGGACCGATACCGCGGAAATTGCGCTCGGCCTCCAGCGTGGCGAAATAGGAATGATGATGGGCACCCGGATCGTTGAGGATGGCTTGCGTGGAATAATGCGGGTCGGGGAAAGATTTGAAACCGATGTTCGATTTGGACTGGAATTGCGCAATGCGCACGCCAAAGCCGATCGACGATGTGCTGCTGCGGCCGAACGAGCCTAGACCCACATCTTTTCCGGCCATGAAATCGAGCACGGCGTGGCTTTGCTTGATTGCAGAATCGGCATGGTTGAAGCGCGTCACTTTCCTGGTCGTGAATGCGTGATGGCCCCATATCGGGTCATCGTATTTCCAGGTCTTCTGGACAAGATTCGTCGTCGTCTGCTGATGCAGCGCCTTCTTTCCGTTGCTGCGGCCAAAGCGGATCGCAGCAGAGAACGTCCAGTCGGTGCCGGAAGGCGCGAAGCTGATCTTGCCTTCGCCGCCGAAGCCGTAACGCGGCAGCCTTTGCGCGGTCAGCGGCGAGACGGTGTTATATGGCGCCGTCTCGTGCTTGAGGACAAAATCGGGCGCGAAGACCGCCTGGCTGGTATCGATGCGTTCGAGTTGACCGCCCAGTTCGACCCACACGGTCGGCCGGTCGGCATCTTCGCCGGCTTGGGCGCCCTGCCCGACCACCGAGGTGAGCAAGGCAAGCGCCGAAGCCGTGGTCAACAATTGCCAGCGCAGGTCGCCGGCCTTTGCGTTGGAATGTGTCAGTTCGCTCATTGTTATGCTCCCCCCATGATGACGCTTTTGCCTCTGTCATTCCTCGCCAAGCGAAGTGAGGAGAGTCGCAAAAATTTTCCCATCGCGCTCACCAGTTCTTCGTCAGGCGCAGGCCGATCAGCTTGGGATCGGTCAGGAAGACGTTGGTGGTCAGGCCTGAATCGTCGCTGTTCAGGAACGCGCCGGTGATGGCGGTGGTGTTGAACACGTTCTTCATGAAGGCCATCGCCTGCCACCCGCTTTGATTGGTGAGGATCAAGGTCAGGTTCACGTTGGAATAGCCGTGCAGGCGGTTGTATTCGTGATCCTCGAACACACGCCACCAGGAATTCGACTGCCAGTAGAAATCGCCGCGAAAGGTGGCAGCCCAATCGGAGGAAATGGGCATGCTGTATTGCGCGCCCGCCGACAGCGTCCATGGCGGGGCGTTGGGCAGCATATTGCCGCCGACGTTCTTTTCGATGCCCTGACCGTTGTTGGGAACGGTGGACGGATCGAAACCGGGATAGCCGGGCACGACAGGGCTGTTGAAAAATGCGTCGGTTGCGGGCACCGGAATTTGATAGGGTTTTCCCGTCAGCGGATCGTTGCCATCGACATAAGCCACACCGCAAGCAAGCGGCGCGGGGCTGCCTTGCCCGTTGCCATATTGATTGCCGAGCTTGATGAGCCAGGGGATTTCCGACACGGGGAAAATGCAATTGGAGGCTTGTGTCGCGAAAGGCTTCATCACCATGTAGTTCGGATCGCCTGCCGTGCGGTCCATCAGGTCGATGACCTTCTGCCCCTTGGCGAGGCGCGCATCTTCATAGCCGCCGGACATGTTGAACCTGAGGCCGGGAACGGGTTCCCACGTCGCTTCGATCTCGCCGCCTTTGACATGGGCGTCGAAGTTGCGGTTGATCGCTGTGCGATCGACGATTTCGGAGATCTGGTAGTTCTCGTAATTGTAGTAGAAGGCGCCGGCGTTCAACGTCAGCGCGCCATCCAGCAACGTGTTCTTCGTGCCGAGTTCGAAGGCGTCGATATATTCCGGCTTGAACGTCAGCGGATGGGTAGGATTGGGGTTGTTTCCCAATCCGCCATACAACAGCAGCACCGCGCCCGGCGGGTTGGCACCGCCCGCCTTGTAACCATGGGCGAACGAACCGAACAGCAAGGTCTGGTCGGTGAAAGACAATTCGGGCGTCCAGTTGATGTTCGCCCGACCCGTGATCGCATCCCATTGCTGATCGACGACGCCCAACGCTCCATAGCCCCAGCCGTCCGCCAGCAACTCGCTGGGTATCAGCGTGAAATGCTTGCGGTCCTGCGTCCAGCGCAAGCCGCCGGTGAGTTTGATATCGCTCGTGACGTTGTAATAGGCCTCGCCGAACGCGGCATAGGAATTGAGGACGTATGGGTTCTTGCTGAGGAAGTAGTTGTGCCCCTCGCCCGTCAGGCTTTCGATCGGATTGGGATCGACGGAGACGCAGGCGTTGACATTGGTGTAACCGCCGCCTTGCGAGGGATCGTGCTCGCGATAGCCGCCATAACGGCCGAGACATTCGTGATTGTCCGAAACGCCCGGTTGCCACGGCGCGCGGTGAATCTGGCCGCTTCCATCGCCGCCGCCTTCGCCCCAGGCATAGGCGGTCAGCGAATTGATGAAGACGTAATAATCTTCATGCGTTTCATAGTGCAGGTAGCTGCCGCCGACGCTGAAGTTGAACGGGCCGCCGAAATGCGACGCCAGGCGGAATTCCTGGCTTGCCTGCCAGGATTTTGCCGTCACCAGATCCTGCGCCAACAGCTTGTCGCTGCAGCCCAGTTGTGGATCGCAGAACACGCCGTTTGCGTCGATGATGTCGGCCACATTCGGCTTAAAAACGCCCGGAGCGGTGTTGAAGCGGTTGTAATCCTGCGTCGCCCAGAGGAAATCGTTGTTGAATCCCGTTTGCGACGTGAAGGTCAGCATGGGGGTCAGTTCGAAGTCGGTGTTCCATTCAACGACATCGTTTTTGACCTTATACTTCGGCTCGATCTGCGATTGCATGACGCGCAGATTGGTGGATTGCACCGTCGAAGCATAAGGATTGACGTTCGTCATCATGCTCATGAATTGAGGGCCCAGATAATAGGGCAGCGAGAATCCGTTCGGCACCTGGAACGCATCGGGCGAATAGAGCGACGCGCGCTGGCAGCCCTGGCTGAGATAGCCGCCCATATTGAAGACGCCACCGGCGACCAGAACATTCTCGCCGCCGACTTCGCTGGGAATGGGATCGGTCTTGCAGAGCTGTTTTGAACTGCGCAGACGATCGTCGTCTTCGGAGAAATGCTCCCAGATAAAATAAGACTGGATGGAGTTCACCGGCTTGAAGCCGAGCGTGGCGCGGCCCGACCATAGATCGCGGCCGTCCGTCCGTTCACCGGTCGTTTCGTTGTACGAATAACCGTCGCGCATGGTCCATTGACCCGCCAGACGCAGGTCGAGCCAGTCATCGACGATGGGGAGATTGACCATCGCTTCGAAGCGGCGCTGGCGGAAATTGCCGAATTCGGCCGACGCCATGGCTTCGAATTGATCGGTCGGTTTTGCGGTCGAGATGTTGACCACACCGGCCGTCGCGTTGCGCCCATAGAGCGTGCCTTGCGGACCGCGCAGCACCTGGACCTGCGAAACGTCGAAGAATTCCTGCTCGAAGAAATGATTGCGGATGAAAGGCGTATCGTTGAAGGCGACCGCGACGGCGGGATCGGTCGTCACCGAAATGGCCTGCGTGCCGATGCCGCGCAGCTGGATGGAATAGCCGCTGAAATTCGTCTTGGTGAAGGTCATGTTCGGAACCTGCTTGATCAGGTCCGGGCCGCCATTCGTCTGGCTGGCGGTCAATTGTTCCTGGCTGAGCGCCGTGATCGAAATGGGGATGGATTGCACATCGGCACCACCCAGCTTCGACGAGGTGACCGTCACGGTCTCGACGGCCGCGCGCGCCGGCGCCGCCTGGGCGATCTGGAAATCCGAGATTTCGCTTCTTTGATCGCGCGTGATCGTCACCGCACCGGAAGCGCGATGCTGCATCACGAAGCCGGTGCCATCCAGGAGGCGCGACAATGCTTCATCGCTGTTCAATGCGCCGTTCACGCCCTTGGTGCGCACGCCGCGCACGGCCTCACCGCTGACGATGAGGGCGACACCCGATTGTTCGGTGTAGGCGTTGAGCGCGGAGGCGAGATCGCCGCCGGGGATGTTGAAGTTTCCGGCTGCCGCGGCGCTCACGAACGCGATGGCGGCTGCGGTGCCGAGGAATGCGGCGTTGAGATGTTTGAACGTGTTCATCTTCCCCCTCTGTGCGGCATGGGCCGCGAAACTGGCGCTGTGGGATATGGTCAGCGCGTGATGTCGATTTCCCCGTCGGTATTGCGTATCTTGAGACCGAAGATCGCCTGCGCCGCATCGGTGAAGGCGCTCACGTCGTTCGACGGGAACGTGCCGACGATGGTGAGTTGAGCGATCTTCGGATCGGCGATGACGATCTTCTTGTAGTTGTAACGGTTGAACTCGGCGGCCGCGTCGGCGAGCGTGGTGTATTTGAAGACGAGCACGCCCTGGCGCCAGGAAAGTTCGTCGCTGAGCGCCTTGGTCGACTTCGCGGTGACGGAGATCGCGTTGGCGGTGGCTATGGCGACGTCGCCGGGCGTGAGCACGGCGGGTTCCTGTGTCGGATCGTTGGGCGAATCCAGTTGCGCGCGGCCCGCGACGAGCGCCACTTCAAGACGCTTGGGTTCGGCCTTCACCAGGAATTCCGTGCCGAGATCGACGAGGCGGCGGCCCTGCACCATCAGCACGAAGGGACGGGCGCTGTCGTGCTGGATGCGGAAATAGGCTTCACCTTTGTCGAGCCAGGCCATGCGCGGATTGGGGCCGGGCGCGATGCGCAACCTCGAATTCGTGTTGAGTTCGATTTCCGAACCGTCGGGGAGTTTGATGGTCTTGCGCGCGCCGACTTCGGTCGCGAATTGGCGCGCTTCGGGTGCGGCGGGTTTCGAGAAATAAAACGCCGCGCCCGTTCCGGCCGCCACGACAACGAACGTCGCAGCGAAGCGCACAAGATTGCGCCAGACGGGGCTGCGCGGTTGTTGCGGCTTGGTGGGGCGCAACGCGACGAGACGCTGGGTGCGCTCCCATGCGGCGTCGAGGCGCCAATAGGCGACGACATGTTCGGGAGATTGCGCAAGCCAGGCGTCGAGTGCGGCCTGATCGTCCGGCGTCCATTCGCCGGAATCGCGATGGCGGTTCACCCAGTCGGCCGCGCGGGATTGAATCTCTTCGGCGCTCATTTCTTGCTCCGCGAGCTGGCTGCCTCGCCATAGAGATCGTCGGCGAGCGCGCGCAGACCTTCGTTCAGATGCCATTTCACCGTGACTTCGGTGATGCCGAGGCGCTGGGCGATTTCGGCGCGACTGAGGCCTTCAATGCGGCGCAGGGTGACGACCTCGCGGGTGCGCGGGGCGAGACGGTCGAGCGCTGCCTGCAGGCGGCGCAATTCGTCTTTCGCGATTGCCGTTCTATCGGGCGAGGGCTCGTCGGCGGCGATGGCCAGCGTATCGAGTTCGCTCACCGCTTCGATCTGCACGATCTTTTCGCGGCGCATGCGGTCGATCAGGAGGTTTTGCGCGGTGGTGAAGACGAAAGCGCGCGGCTGTTGCGGCAGATCCTTGCGCGCGGCTTCGTAGACGCGGGCATAGACCTCTTGCACGAGGTCGGGGATGTCGCTCTTGTTGCGCCAATTGTGGCGCAGGAACTGCGTCAAGGCTGCCTCCAACGGCAGGACTTCGCGCACGAACCAATCGCGCAGCGCGGCAACGCTCACGGCCGTACTCGCAAGGTGCGGCCTGAAACTTTCACGGTTGCCGTCCACGTTGTCGGTCATCCCCCAGCCTGGAGGTAGGTGCGTGAGCCTACACTTATTGCGACGAGGGAAAGCCGCCGGAGGTGGGGAAGATTTTTAGGCCGCTGCGGAGGCGAAGTGCTGCGAAAGAATATTTTGCGCCTCGGTCTGGATGCGGGCGAGATGGGCTTCGCTTTCGAAGCTCTCGGCATAGACTTTATATACGTCCTCGGTGCCGGAGGGGCGCGCGGCGAACCAGCCCTTGGCGGTAACCACTTTCAGCCCGCCGAAAGGCTGGCCATTGCCGGGGGCTTTGGTCAGCATCTGCTCGATCTTGCTGCCCGCAAGTTCGGTGGCTTTCACCTCGGTGGGCTCGATCTTCGACAGGATGGTTTTTTGTTGCGCGGTCGCGGGGCTGTCTATGCGGGCATAGAAGGTTTGGCCCAATTCCTCCGTAAACTTGCGATAGTTTTCGGCCGGGTCGCGGCCGGTGCGGGCATAGATTTCGGCAGCGAGAAGACCGGCGATGAGGCCGTCCTTATCGGTGGTCCATACCGTGCCGTCCCGGCGCAGAAAGGACGATCCTGCACTTTCCTCGCCGCCGAAGCCGAGCGAGGAATCGAGCAATCCGTCGACGAACCATTTGAAGCCGACGGGGACTTCGACGAGCCTCGCGTTGTGACGTTTGGTGACGCGGTCGATCATCGAGCTTGAGACCAGCGTTTTGCCGATACCACAATCCCTCGGCCAATTCGCTCGGTAGTGCTTCAGATAGCCTATGCATACAGCGAGGTAGTTGTTCGGTGGCATCAGGCCGGAACGGCAAACGATGCCGTGACGATCTGCATCGGTGTCATTGCCGAAGCTGAGATCGAATTTGTCTTTGATCTTCAGCAAATTCTTCGTCGCGTAAGGCGACGAACAGTCCATGCGAATCTGGCCGTCCCAATCGAGCGGCATGAAACGGAAGGTGGGATCGACGTCCGGGTTCACGACGGTCGCGTTGATTTTGTAGCGTTCGATGATGGGTTGCCAGTACCCGACTGCGGCACCGCCCAGTGGGTCGATGCCGATGCTGAGGCCTGAAGTGCGGATCGCTTCCATGTCGACGACATTGATGAGATCGGCGACGTAATTGGCGATGTAATCGTGGCGGGCGACGCCTTCATGGCCGGTGCCACGGCGCACGCCATTGAGCTTTTCCCTAAGGTAGGCGTTGGCAGCGCGTTCGATTGCCGTGGTGATTTCGGTTTCCGCGGGGCCGCCATGCGGGGGGTTGTATTTGAAGCCGCCGTCTTTGGGCGGATTGTGGGACGGCGTGATGACAATGCCATCAGCAAGCGCCGATGCGCGGTTCCTGTTGTGGCCGAGGATCGCGTGGCTGATCGCGGGTGTGGGCGTGTAGCCGTCGCCAGCATCGACCATAGTGCTCACGCCGTTGGCCGAAAGAACCTCGAGCGCGGTCTTGAAAGCGGGTTCGGAAAGGGCATGCGTGTCGCGGCCGAGATAGAGCGGGCCGTCGATGCCGCGCGATTTGCGGTAATCGCAGATGGCTTGGGTGATGGCGAGGATATGGTTTTCGTTGAAGGCGGTGTCGAAGGCCGACCCACGATGGCCGGAGGTGCCGAAGCTCACGCGTTGGGAAGCGATATTCGGATCGGGCTTGTTGGCGTAATAGGCTTCGCGCAGTTTCGACAGGTCGACAAGATCGGAAGGCTTGGGCATTTCGCCGGCGCGGGGATTGGTTTTCTCGGTCACGTCTTGTCTTTCGTCATTGTGCGGCGTTCGCCTGGGGTTGTTGTTCGGCCATGCGCGCCTCGCCCATCACGGCGCGGATCTGGTGGGTGCCACCGTCTTGCGGCAGAACGATGGCCGTTCCTTCGACAGGCACATCATCGAGGGTGAGTTCGGCGATGCCTTTGCACACGCCGATGGGGTTTTCGACCATGATTTTGAAGGTCGCGCCCTTGTAGCGCAGCGTCGCCTCGAAACGCGGCCAATGGGACGGGATGCAGGGATCGAGCACCAGCTTTCCGGCTTTGACGTGCAGGCCCAGAATCCATTCGATGCCGACGCGATACATCCAGCCCGCGGAGCCGGAATACCACGTCCAGCCACCGCGGCCGACATGCGGCGGCATGGAATAGACGTCGCCGCAGGCGACATAGGGTTCGACGCGATAACGCTGGGCGGCGGTGCGGCTGCGCGAATGGTTGATGGGGTTGAGCATGGAGAACAATTCCCCTGCCCTGTTGCCCATGCCGAGTTCGGCAAAGGCCGCGACCGTCCACAACACTCCGTGGGTGTATTGGCCGCCATTCTCGCGCAGGCCCGCCGGATAGCCTTTGATGTATCCCGGATCGTGCTGCGTATCGACGAAGGGAGGCGTGAACAGCAGGATCAACTGATCGCCGCCACGCACCAGATATTTGTCCACTGCCTGCATCGCGCGCGCGGCGCGTGCGGGTTCGGCGGCGCCCGACAATACGCTCCAGGATTGGGCAATGGAATCGATGCGGCATTCGGCATTGGCAACGGAGCCGAGCGGCGTGCCGTCGTCGTAATAGGCGCGGCGGTACCAATCGCCATCCCAGCCATTGTCTTCCAGCGCGTCCTTCAGGACCGTGGTGTGCAGGAGCCATGTCGCGGTGCGTTTGCCATCGCTGCGCGCTTCGGCGACGGGGATGAATTTCGTCAGCACGTCGTAGACGAACCAGCCAAGCCAGACGCTTTCGCCCTTGCCGTTTTCACCGACGCGATTCATGCCGTCGTTCCAGTCGCCGGAACCCATCAGCGGCAAGCCATGGGCGCCAACCGGCAGGCAGAGATCGAGCCCGCGGGCGCAATGTTCGTAGAGCGTGGCGGTTTCGCTGGTGGGCTGGGGCTGGAAGAACGCTTCGTGTTCGCCGGGCTTGAGACGCTGGCCGTCGAGGAACGGCACCTGTTCGTCGAGGATCGTGGTGTCGCCGGTGACATCCACATAATGCGAGACGACATAGGCCAGCCACGCACGGTCGTCGGAGATCGTGGTGCGCACGCCTTTGCCGGTTTCGGGCAGCCACCAATGTTGCACATCGCCTTCCGGGAACTGACGCGCGGCGGTGCGCAGGATGTGGCGGCGCGCGATTTCGGGATGGGAGACGCATAGCGCGAGACAATCCTGCAACTGGTCGCGGAAACCGTAGGCGCCGCTCGCCTGATAGAAACCGGCGCGCGCCCACATGCGGCAGGAGAGCGTCTGGTAGAGCAGCCAGCGATTGAGCAGGAGGTCCATCGAACGGTCGGGTGTCTTGATCTCGATGGAGCCGAGCGTTTCGTCCCAAAAGGCGTTCACATCCGCGAGCAGGGAATCGAGATCGGCGTTGCGGGTGCGCGCGATGAGGGCTTGCGCCTCGCTGCGGCCTTCCGCCTGGCCGAGTGTGACGACGATTTCGGTTTCGGCGCCGGGCGCCAGACGGATTTCGGTTTGCAGCACGCCGCATGGATCTAGCCCCGCACCGGTGCGCATCGACAGCGGGGCGTCGCCCATCAGCGCCCACGGCTTTTCGGGCGTACCATTGCGCCCCAGGAATTCGCAACGATCCGCCGTCCATGCAGTCTGGCGGCCTTTCAGATCGAGGAAAGCGACGCGGCGGTTGAAATCCTCGCTCCAGGGATTTTGGGCGAACAGCGCGGAGGTCGGCTTATCGATTTCGGTGAAGATATAGGCCTGCGATTTCGGCCGGTTGGGACCGAGCGTCCATTCGGCATAGGCGGTGACCGAGATGCGGCGCACGCGGCCCGAACGGTTGACGAGCTTCAGCCGCGAAATCTTTACCGGATCGGTGAGCGGCACGAATTGGGTGAGTTCGACGCCGATGCCGCGCGAGGCATGTTCGAAACGCGAATAGCCGTGGCCGTGATAGGAGACATAGCGCATCTGCGGATCGCGCATCGGGTAGGCGGTGGGGCTCCACACTTCGCCCGTGTCGAGATCGCGCAAGTATACGATCTCGCTCGACTCGTTGGTGACGGGATCGTTCGACCAGGCGGTGATCTGGTTCTGCTGGCTGTTGGAGGCCCAGGTGAAGCCCGCGCCGCCGCTCGACACCTGGAAGCCGAAATCGGGATTGGCGATGACGTTGATCCAGGGCGCGGGCGGGAGTTGGCCATTTTCCATCACCACGGCGTATTCGCGGCCATCCGCGGTGAAGCCGCCGAAGCCGTTTGCGTATTCGAGCCTGGGAAGTTCCGTCGCTTCGGATTTGGCGATTGCCGCAATGGTGCGCGGACGCGGCGGTTGAACCGGCTTGTCGTCGAACACGCGCTCGATCTGTTCGGCGAGCGTGCCGCGGCGGTTGGAAAGCACGACGCGCGCGGCCGCCAGCAGCAATTCGCGCACGCCGGTGTTCAGAAGATCGTTGCGCAGCAGATAGACCGTGCCCGGTTGGTTGCCCTGACGCTCGACATGGACGCGGACGACCGTGTCGAGCGCGGTTTGCAGATCCTGCGCATAGGACGCGGCGCGGTCGTTGAGGATCACCAGGTCGACGGCAAGCAGCTTGGAGCGCCAATAGGCATGCGCACGCAGCAACTGGCGCGCGATTTCGATGTCTTCGGGTTCGTCGATGCGCAACACCACGATGGGATAATCGCCGGATATGCCCAGCGGCCAGAGCGTGGAGGCAGGCCCCGCCCGACGCAGGATATCCTGCGGAGCGCGCAATGCGGTATCGGGATAGAGAACGCAATTGGCAAGCTGCTGAAAGAGATGCGCTTCGTCGGAGGCGATGCCCAGATATTGCAGATGCGCCTGGGCCTGCGTGGCGGCAAGCGTGGTGGCGCGGGTGAAGGCGGCGGCATCGCGATGCTTGTCGGCGAGATCGGCCACCGCCTCCCGCGTCGTTCCCAGCAATGTCCAGAACGCGACCGTCACCGTCTGGCCGCGCGGGATGGAAACGCGGCGGCGCAGCGAAAACACCGGATCGAGCACCGCGCCCACCGTGTTGGAAAGCGGCCAGCCGTCCGATACGCCCGCGGGCGAGCGCGCGGTGCGATTGCGGCCAAGGAAACGCGCGCGGTCGGTTTCGTATTGCACCTCGCCCAGCGTCATGCCTTCCACGACGCTCAGATGCGCGGCCCAGATGGCGGGATCTCCGGAACCGCGCGGTCGGCGCGTGGCGAAGAGCGCGCCCAATTCGGAATCGAACGCGGTTTCGACGAACATCTTGGAGAAGGCGGGATGTGCCTGATCGTCGGCGGGGCGCGCGAGCACCAGTTCGGCGTAGGAGGTGATGTCGATCTCGCGGGTGCGGCTGCCGTGGTTGGTGATGGTTACGCGGCGCACTTCGGCATCGTCTTCGGGCGAGACGGCGACATCGAGTGTCGTCATCAGCGCAAGGTCGTTGCGATGGATGGTGCAGCGGTCTTCGGAGAAAAGAACTTCGTAGGTGTCCGGTTCGGCCGCGCAGGGCTGGAAGCCAGCGGACCATGTGGCGCCGCTGCGTGCATCGCGCAGATAGATGTAGGAACCCCATTGGTCGCGGGTGGCGTCTTCGCGCCAGCGCGTGACGGCGAAGTCGCCCCAACGGCTGTAGCCGGAGCCCGCGGCCGTCATCATCACCGCATAATGTCCGTTGGACAGCAGATGGGTGCGCGGTGTGAGCGTGTAGGGTGAGGTGTAGCGGCGCTGCGTGGGCGGTGCGGATTGATAGAGCACGACCGCGCCCGTCTTCAGCTCGGGCGGCGGACGCGCGACCGAAACATCGCGCGGCATGCGTTCTTGCAACAGAAGTTCGGTTGCCTGCACCATGGGTTCGGCATGAAAGCGCTCGCGGATACGGCCGTCGTTCACCACATCGGCGATGCCGATGATGGTCATGGCCTGGTGGTGAGCCATATAGGAATGCACCACGACGTAGGACGAGCCTTCGGGGATGCGTGCGGGCGTATAATCGACCGCTTCATACCAGCCGTATACGCCTCGCGCACCGATGCGCGTGAGGTGCGCGTAGTTCTTGAGTGCCGCGGCAGGGGCGACCATCGCGGCCAGGCCAGTGGCATAAGGCGCGACCACCGTGTTTTCGCTCAGGCCCCGCTTGAGGCCGAGATCCGGCACGCCGAAGCCGGTGTATTGATAGTTCTGTTCGCGGTCGCGTGCGTTGTATTGCGATTCCGAAATGCCCCACGGAATGCCGAGTTCGTTGCCGTAGCCGATCTGGCGCCACACGGCTAGCCGATTGCTCTGCGCAAGCAGGCTTCCGGCCGGTTCGCGCATCAGCATGGTGGGCATGAGATATTCGAACATCGAACCCGACCAGGACAGCAGCACCGAGCCGTGACGCAGCGGCATCATGGTACGGCCAAGGCGGAACCAGTTGCGTGTGGGAATGTCGCCCTTGGCGATGGCGAGGAAACTGGCCAGACGCGCCTCGGATGCCAAGAGATCGTAAGCGCTGCTATCCAACGCCTGATCGTCGACGCGGAAGCCGATGGAAAGAAGCTGTCGATCCTGTTCTAGCAGGAAGCGGAAATCCATGCCGGAAGCCATATGTTCCGCTCTTTCGGCAATGGATTCGAGGCGCGCCTGAAAGTCGGGAATCGGTTCGAGATCGCGGGCATGGCTTTGCGCGGTGGCCGAGAGCGCCTTCGACCATGCCGCGATTTCACCGCCGCTGCGCGCGGCGAGCCGTTCGATCTCGACCAGGTGGGGTGTGATGCCGTCGAGCCAGCGCGCGAAGTTCGAACTGTCGGCGGGATGCTGCTGCAACGAATGTTCGAGCGCGGTGACGGCGGCGAGGATCGTTTCGACCTGCGGCGGTTTCGGCTGAGGTGCGTCCTCGCAGGCATGGCGCAACAAAGCGAGCGCGTCGGCGATGCCTTCGAAACGCTCTCCATCCCAGCCTGGGGCTTCGGCGATTTCGCGCATTACGTTCTTGAGGATGATCAGATTGCCCGCGAGATTGCCGCTGTCGACGGACGAGACATAACGCGGTTCGAGCGATTGCAGGGTCCGGGTTTCGTACCAGTTGAGGAAATGGCCCCGATAGCGTTCGAGCCGCTCCATGGTCGCAAGGGTTGCGTCGATACGGTCGAGCACTTCGGCGGTGCCGATCCAGCCGAAATCGCGGGCGGAGAGCACGCTTATTATATAGAGGCCGATATTGGTCGGAGAGGTGCGGTGGGCAACCACCGGTTTGGGATCTTCCTGAAAATTATCGGGCGGAAGGTGGTTTCCCTCCGCCGTCACAAAGGCTTCGAAAAACCGCCAAGTGCGGCGCGCGATCAGGCGCAAACCTTTGCGTTCGTCTGCGTCGATCTCGCGATGGGCTTCCACGTCGCGAGGCGCCGACGCCCAGCGCGCGATGAGAGGCGACAACGCCCACAAGACCAGGAAGGCGGACGCGAAGGGCGCGTTGGAAGGTTCCGCTGCCAGAACGATGGCCGCGGTGACGCCCGCGAATGCGAGGCTTCCGGCAAGCTGCAGTGCCAGGCCTTTGAGATCGGATCGCCGGTCGTAATTGCTGCGCGCGAACGACATCCATTCGAGCATGTGGCGGCGGCTGATGAAAAGACGGAACACGGTGCGCACGATGGCATCGAGCGAAAGCCAGGCGGCACGCGCAAGGAAGGTGAAGACGAAAAGTATCTGCGTGAATGCGAGCGTGAAATCGCGCGCAAGATTGCGGATGTGGGTCCGGCGGGAAATACCGACGCGATGAGGAATGATGGCGGTGACGAGCGGCAGAAGCGGGGGCACGACGATGGCGGCGAGGACGAACAGCGTCCAGTTCACGTCCGCGGGCGCGGGCAACGTCCAACCCCAGAGGAACGCGAGCAACAGCGCGGGCGCGGAGAGCGAGCGGCGCAGATTGTCGAGCATCTTCCAGCGCGCGAGCATCGGGATACGGGCGCGCTTGCGATCTCCGACAAGATCGTAGCCGCGCGCGAAAATCCACGGCAGCAGCTGCCAGTCGCCGCGCATCCAGCGATGCTGGCGGCGGGCTTCGACATCGTAACGGGAGGGAAATTCCTCCACCACTTCGACATCGGACGCCAAGGCGGCGCGCGCGAACGTGCCTTCGAGCAGATCGTGGCTCAGAACCGTGTTTTCGGGGATGCGCTGATGCAGAACGGTTTCGAAGGCGTCGATGTCATAAATGCCTTTGCCGACGTAGGAACCCTGTTCGAACAAATCCTGATAGACGTCGGAGACGGCGAAGGCATAGGGATCGAGGCCGTTGGGGCCGGAGAAGGCCCATTGGAACAGCGAACTTTGGCGTGACGGGGGCAGGCTTGGCGTCACCCGCGGTTGCAGGATGGCGTGACCTTCGACCACGCGGCACAAATCCCGATCTATCACCGGGCGGTTGAGCGGATGGGCCATCTTGCCGACGAGACGGATGGCGCTGCCGCGCGGCAGACGTGTGTCGGCGTCGAGCGTGACGATGTAGCGGATGCTGTGGCCGAGCTGTGCAAGCTCGTCGGCGGCGACGATGAAACTGGTGTCGCTTGCGCCGCGCAGCAGGCGGTTCAATTCATGGAGCTTGCCGCGCTTGCGCTCCCAGCCCATCCATTTGCCTTGCGTCGGATTCCAGCAGCGGCGGCGATGGAACAGGAAGAAACGCTGCTCGCCGTAACGGGCGTTGAGTTCGTCGATTCCCTTTTGCGCCGCTTCGAGCAACGGCTGGTCGTGGACGGTGGTCTCGCTGTCGCTGTCTTCCCAGTCGGTGAGGAGCGCAAGGAACAGGTTGCGATCGGTGTTGGAAAGATAGTGGACTTCAAGCGTGCGGATATTGTGTTCGATCGAGGTTTCGTTCGACAGCAGCGTGGGTACGACGAGAAGCGTGCGCAGCGGATCTGGAATGCCATCGCGCAATGCCATGCCGGGGAGGCAATCGGGGCCCAGGCGATGGGTGACCATCCGGTTGACCAGCGCCATGGCAAGATCGCTTGCCGGCAGGATGGCAAGGATTGCAGCGATGGCGAGAGTCGCCGCATCGTCGGATAGCGTGCCCGCGACCAACCACCAGGCGAGGAGCATGAGTGCCGCCGTCACCACTGCGAGCGCCGGCAAATAGAAGCGCAAGCCCGCATTCGAGATGACGCGGCGGAAGGCGTCGCGCGTGGATGGCCGGTAGCCGAGCGTGCGTTCGAATTCCGGGCGGCCATGCGAGATCAGATAGTAGCCGGGATCGCGCTCGCGCGGAGGGCGGCTGTTCTTCTCGGCGGCGCGCACGCGGGCGGCGACGGCGCGCGCTATCTCGATTTCGCTGTTATCCGAGCCGCGGGAGAGTTTTTCGATCACCGCGCGGTATTGATCGCGGGTGACGAATTCCATTGCCTCGAAATCGCTGTCGGCGGACAGAACGCGGTCGACCAGGCTGATGCTTTCGACGAACACCGTCCAGTCGATGTCGGACAGGAGCCGCATCGAAGTGATGATGTTGCGGACCGTGACGTTGACCGCGCCCTGGGTTTGATATTCCTCGCGTACGATTTGCTCGACGGACATGCCCTGGCCTGCGATCTTTTCGCCCATCCAGTGCAGGAATTTGGCCGAGTTGCCGTTGCGGTCGCGCAGCTTCTGTTCGAGGCGCGAGATGGTGGCCGCGAAAAGCGAACGGTCGGCGATATCTTCGACGATCCGTTTGAAGCTTTCGTTGTCTTCCGCGGCAAGCACGCGGTCGGCGATATCGTCGGCTTCCTCGGTCTGGCGGCCGCGGCGCACGATGGATTGGGCCAGACGACGGAGGTTCTCGATCAGTGTGAGGCGCAAGGTGACGGCGATGGCCCACAATTCACCGATGGTGAGCGGCGTCACCTGCTGATAGGCGTCGACGAAGCGGGTCAGTTTTTCGAGATCGAAGGCGCTGTCGGTATGCGCGACAAGCGCCCAGGCTATTCCATAGACGCGTGGATAGCCCGCGAGCGGGCCTTCCTCGAGTTTGGGCAATTGAGCGTAATAATCGGCGGGCAGATCGTTCCTGATCTCGCGGATCTGTTCTTCGACGACGTGGAAATTGTCGAGCAACCATTCGCCAGCTGGGGTTATAGGGCGATGGGCCTGTGCCGAATGCGCGATCTCGCGGAAGGAATCGACGAGGATTTTCGCGTTTTCCCGCAATCGCTTCGGCAGGGGCCGGCGGCGGCGTGCGCGTTTGGCCACGCCTTGCGCTTCAGCGAGGCTGCGGGCGTGTTGCTCCAGCCGTTCGACGCTGAAAAGTTCAGCCCGAATGGGTTTTTCCGGGTCGGCGATGAAAAAATCCTGACGCAATGACTCCGGCGGGGAGAACCCCGCCCCCAGATGACCCGTTCAGCATGCCCCGAAACGGACCAGACAGCAGACAAAATTGGCAAATTCGCCTTCGGGGAACGCGCAAGTGCTCGATTCTTTCCTGCGGCCTGCCATAATTCGGAACTTTTTTCGCAGGCAGAGGTTTCGAAATGGCGGAAAGGGCCATCTCATGGGAATGAAAGCCGCCATCGCCGGAAACCAAGGCGAGACGGAGAGCGAGATCGCGGAGATCGCCGCGCTGTATAAAGAAGTGCGCGCGCGGAGCGAGACATTGGCGGCGTCGCTGAGCGCCGAAGATCGCGGCGTGCAATCCATGCCCGACGCGAGCCCGACCAAATGGCATCTCGCACATACGACCTGGTTTTTCGAAACTGTCATCCTTTCGCAATGTGCGGACAAATATGTGCCGTACGATCCGGCTTTCGCCTATCTGTTCAATTCCTATTACGAAGGATTGGGGCCGCGTCATCCGCGGCCGCAGCGCGGGTTGCTGACGCGGCCATCGAGCGACGAGGTGATGGCGTATCGCGCGCATGTTGACGGCGCCATGGAAAAGCTGATCGCCGAACGCGGCAATGAGGTTGCGGCGTTGGTGAGGCTGGGGCTGCATCACGAACAGCAACATCAGGAATTGATCCTGACCGATATCAAGCACGCATTCTTTTCAAACCCGATCATGCCTGCCTATTCGCCCGTGAAACGGCATGCGGCGAAGGCCGCGCCGGATCTTTCATGGGCTGCGCATCCGGGCGGCATCGTGCGCGTGGGGCATGAGGGCGCGGGATTCGCGTTCGACAATGAAGGACCGGCGCATGAGGTTTTGTTGCGGCCCTTCCGCATTGCGTCGCGTACCGCGACCTGCGGCGAATATCTCGCCTTCATGGAGGACGGCGGCTACCGGCGGCCCGAATTCTGGCTTTCCGACGGATGGGCGACGATACAGACGCAAGGCTGGGACGCGCCGCTCTATTGGATTTCCGACGGCGAGGCTTGGAGCGTGTTCACGCTGAACGGCGCGAAGAAACTCGATCCCAACGAGCCGGTGGCGCATGTGAGCTTCTTCGAAGCCGCCGCCTATGCGGCATGGGCGGGCGCGCGGCTGCCGACGGAATTCGAATGGGAAGCGGCGAAGCCCGAAGCCACAGGCGAAGTTTGGGAATGGACGCGGTCTTCCTACGATCCCTATCCCGGCTACAAGCCGTTTGACGGAACTCTGGCCGAATATAACGGCAAGTTCATGAGCGGCCAGATGGTGTTGCGCGGCGGCTCTTGCGCGACGCCGCCCGGGCACATACGTGCCACCTATCGCAACTTCTTTCCACCCTCCGCGCGTTGGCAGTTCAGCGGCATCAGATTGGCAGGCGACATATGAGCGAAGCGGCGCTGCGCGCGATTTACACCATCGACGAGGCAAGCGAGGAATTCTCGCGCGATCTGGTGAGCGGCCTTCGCCGCAAGCCGAAGGAGATTCCGTGCAAATATTTCTATGACGCGCGCGGATCGGAACTGTTCGACCGCATCTGCCGCCTGCCGGAATATTATCAGACGCGCACCGAAACCGCGCTGCTGCGCGAACATGCGGGCGAGATCGCCCGGTTGATGGGCCCGCGGGTGGAACTGATAGAATTTGGCGCGGGCTCGCTTGCCAAGGTTCGCATTCTGCTCGACGCGCTCGACGCGCCGCAAAGCTATGTGCCGATCGACATTTCGGGGGACTATCTGCTCGACGTCGTGGTGGGATTGGAAGAAGATTATCCCGACATGACGTTGCGGCCTGTGATCGCGGATTTCACGCAAGAATTGACCCTGCCCGCGAAGGAGATGGCGGTGTCGCGGCGCGTAGGGTTCTTTCCGGGCTCGACCATCGGCAATTTCACGCGGCAGGCGGCGGTGGCGTTTCTCAGGAACGCGGCCAAGGTTCTCAAAGGCGGAGGATTGCTGATCGGGACGGACCTGGTGAAAGACCCGGCGATTTTGCATGCGGCCTATAACGACCAGGCAGGCGTGACGGCGGCGTTCAACAAAAACCTTTTGCTGCGCGCCAATCGCGAATTGGGCGCGAATTTCGATCTGAACCATTTCGCCCATCACGCCTGCTACAATCCGACTGCGCGGAAGATCGAGATGTATCTCGTAAGCCTTGCCCGCCAGACCGTGCGCGTGGCGGGCGAGACCGTGCGCTTTGCGGAAGGCGAAGCAGTTCACACCGAGGATTCGCAGAAATACACCATCGAGGGATTCACCGAACTGGCCGTGGAAGCAGGCTTCACGCCGCGCAAGAGTTGGACAGATGCGCATCGGCTTTTTGCCATCCATTGGCTGGAGATGCGTTGAGGCAGATATCATGCAGCTGGGATTGATCGGGTTGGGGCGTATGGGCGGCAATATCGCCCGCCGCCTGATGCAGCACGGCCACGAGATCGTTGCATTCGATCACAATCCCAAGGCTGCGGACGCGCTGAAAGGTGCGAATGCCGCGCAATCGTTGAAAGAACTGGTGGAGAAATTGAAAGCGCCGCGCGCGGTGTGGGCGATGGTGCCGGCGGGAGCGCCAACCGAAAGCACAGTGCAGGAACTGGGCGGACTGCTTTCGAAGGGCGATGCGATCCTTGATGGGGGCAACAGTTTTTTCAAGGATGACGTGCGGCGCGCGCAGATGCTGGCGCCGAAAGGCATCGACTATGTCGATGTGGGCACATCCGGCGGCGTTTGGGGCTTTGAACGCGGCTATTGCATGATGATCGGCGGCAAAAAGGAGGTCGTGGAGCGGCTCGATCCGATCTTCGCGGCGCTTGCGCCGGGCGAAGGTACCATTCCAAAAACGCCGCATCGTGAGGGGCGCGACCCGCGCGTCGAGAAAGGTTATCTGCATGCAGGCCCGGTGGGTTCGGGCCATTTCGTGAAGATGGTGCACAACGGCATCGAATATGGATTGATGCAGGCTTATGCGGAAGGATTCGATATCCTGCGGGGCCGCAACGGCACGGAGTTGCCGCAAGCCGAACGCTTCGACCTCGATCTCGCGGATGTCGCGGAAGTGTGGCGGCGCGGCAGCGTGATCTCGTCCTGGCTGCTCGATCTGACCGCGATGGCTTTGGCCGAAACGCCGACACTGGATGAATATGAAGGCAAGGTGGACGATTCGGGCGAAGGGCGCTGGACGATCAATGCGGCGATCGACGAAGCGGTGGCTGCACCTGTGATCACAGCGGCCCTTTTTGCGCGCTTCCGTTCGCGCATCTCGCACAGTTTCGGCGAGAAGGTTCTCTCTGCCATGCGCAACAAATTTGGCGGGCATGTGGAAGGGGCGCTGGAGGCGCGGCACATCCAGGAAACGGCGAAGAAACACGGGCCGCAATGACGAGCGTATCGCGTATATCCCCTCCCCCGCCTGCCGCCATCGTGATCTTCGGCGCCAATGGCGATCTGACCAAACGGTTGATCGTTCCCGCGCTTTACAATCTGTCCAAGACCGGGCTGCTGCCCGAGCGCTTTGCGTTGATCGGCGTGGACCACAACGACAAGGGCGTGGATGTCTGGCGCGCGGGCTTGCGCGATTTTCTGGAACAGACGTTGAAGAAAGCGAAGACGCCGACCGAGGTCGAAGAGAAGTATTGGGAACCGATCGCCAAATCGCTTTCCTATGTCACCGGCGATTTCCTCGATGCGGCGGCTTACAAGAAGCTTGGCGAACATCTGGCGGAACGCGACAAGGCGGACGATCTGGGCGGCAACGTGCTGTTCTACCTGGCGGTGGTGGACCGATTCTTCGGGCCGGTTGTCGACGAATTGGGCAAGGCCGGTTTGACCAAGGAAGAGCATGGATACCGCCGCGTCATCGTGGAGAAACCTTTCGGGCACGATCTGGAATCGGCCAAGGCGCTTAACGCGCGGCTGCTCAACTGGCTGCGCGAGGATCAGATCTTCCGCATCGACCACTTCCTGGGCAAGGAGACGGTGCAGAACATCATGGCGCTGCGCTTCGCCAACGGATTGTTCGAGCCGATCTGGAATCGCGACCGCATCGACCATGTGCAGATAACGGTGGCGGAGACCATCGGCATGGAAGGGCGCGGCCGTTTCTACGAGCAGACGGGCGCGTTGCGCGACATGGTGCCGAACCACCTGTTCCAGCTGATCGCGATGACGGCGATGGAGCCGCCGGTTTCGTTCGACGCCGAAGCCATTCGCGCCAAGAAGGCCGAAGTGTTCCGCGCGGTGCATCCGTTGACGCTTTCGGATGTGGTGCGCGGGCAATATGATTCCGGCACTATCGGCAATACCGAAGTCGGCCCCTATCGACAGGAGCAGAACGTCGATCCACGCTCGAATGTGGAGACCTTCGTGGCGATACGGCTGATGATCGACAATTGGCGCTGGGCAGGTGTGCCGTTCTATCTGCGCACGGGAAAGCGGCTGACCAAACGCACCACCGAGATCGCCATTCGCTTCAAGCACGCGCCCCATGCGCTGTTCCGCGAAACGCCGGTGGAGGAACTGGATGCGGACTGGCTGATCCTGCACATCCAGCCGGAAGAAAGCATCAAGCTCAGGTTCAACGCCAAACGGCCCGGACCGACAATGGAACTGGAAAGCGTGGCGATGGATTTCCGCTACACCGACTGGTTCCACCAGGCCCCGGCGGTGGGATACGAGACGCTGATCTACGATTGCCTGGTCGGTGACGCGACGTTGTTTCAGCGCGCGGACCAGGTGGAATCGGCATGGGCGGTTGTGGAGCCGGTTCTGACTGGTTGGGCCAATACGCCGCCGCGGCATTTTCCGAACTATTCGGCGGGAAGTGCCGGGCCTGCCGCCGCGAATGAATTGCTGGCGCGCGATGGGCGGGCGTGGCGCGCGATCAAATGATCGCGGGCGAGCTGGTTGTCGCGGAGGACGCGAAAGATCTGGCGGCGCGGGCGGCCGACTTCATTATGAATGAAATAAGGGCGTCGCGGTCGACGTTTCGCTTTGTGCTCTCTGGCGGATCTACGCCGCGATCGCTTTATACAATTCTGGGCGAGACGCGCGACCTTCCGTGGGATCGGGTCGAGCTGTTCCTGGGTGACGAACGCTTCGTGCCGCAGGACCATCCCGACAGCAATTTCCGCATGGTGCGCGAGACGTTGCT
>CAZTCU010000016.1:0-22123 GCA_964612235.1 uncultured Rhizobium sp. | reverse complement strand
CCAAGGCAGATCGACAGATCATCCAGATGCAGGGGGCCGAAGTGGAACAACGATTGGGTGGCATCCCAATAAATCGCCAAAGTCATCACCACCAACACCGCTGCAACCAATCCCCATAAGGCGAGGTTGGGGCGAAAGAGCGCTTCGCGCAGCGAAGAATCAAACGAGCGGTTGACCACAATCAGCCCGACATTCATTAGCACGAGTGTGGTGAAGACGAAGGCGCGGAGATCGTCTTCCGGCATGCCGGCGTTCGCTCCAAGAACAAGCGCAAGCGCCACAATGGCAAGTGCAGCAAAACCTTGCGCCGCCGCCCAAAGCGCGGCTGTGCGCGGCAACACCGGAGAATTGGGTGCGCGGGGCGGCCGGCGCATCACGTCGGCCTCTTCCTTCTCAGATTCGAACACCACAGAGCAGGCCGGGTCGATGACCATTTCGAGCAAGGCTATATGGATCGGCAAAAGCATGAGCGGCAGTCCGAGCAGGAAGGGCAGGAGTGCGAGACCCGCGATCGGGATGTGGACAGCAACGATATATTGAATGGCTTTTCGCAGATTGTCGTAGATGCGGCGGCCCAGGCGAATTGTGCTCACGATCGATGCGAAATCATCATCGAGCAGCACCAGCGAGCTGGCCTCGCGCGCGACATCGGTTCCACGGCCACCCATGCTGATGCCGATATGGGCCGCTTTCATGGCCGGCGCATCGTTCACCCCGTCGCCCGTCATCGCCACGATCTCGCCGTCGCGCTTCAACGCCTCGACGATTTTCAATTTTTGTTGCGGGCGGATGCGCGCGAAGACCGAAACGGATCGGATCGCGTCGGCGAGTTGCGCATCTGTGAGCGAGTCCAGGTCATCGCCCGACAGCACCCTCTCTCCATCGAGGCCCGCCTGCTGGGCGATCGCTCTCGCTGTCGCCGGATAGTCGCCCGTGATCATGATCACACGCACGCCCGCTGTCCGGCATTCCGCGACCGCGGCGGGAACATTCGCGCGCAACGGATCGGCGAAACCGATCAATCCAGCGTAGCGGAAAGGAATTTCGCGCTGCGATTGCGGATGGCTGCCTTTTGGCGCCTTCATGACCGCTTCGGCGACTGCCAGCAGGCGAATGCCCTGCGCGGCGTATTCGTTGACCTCTTTCAACAGTGCATCGCGTTGTATCTGGGAAAAGCCGCACAGCTCCGCAATCGCTTCCGGCGCGCCCTTTGCGAAGGCGGTCAGCGTAAGCCCGTCAGCATCACCCCATATATTGGTTGTTGCGAACAGGTCTGGTCTGATCCCATAGGACTGCAGCAGTTTCCTCGGCGCGACGGACCCTGCCAAGGCCACGGCTTCGTGAATGGCGCGGTCCATGGGATCGGTGGGAATCGGTGCGCTCGCGCCAAGTGCAGCGTGCAGAATGTTCTCAATTTTGTCCGGCATTTGGGCCGGTGTTTCGAATCGCCATATTTCTCCGTTTGCAACCGCAAGCTCCACGCGCATGCGGTTTTCGGTGAGCGTGCCTGTCTTGTCGGTGCAGAGAACCGTCGCCGAACCAAGGGTTTCGATAGCCGCTGCCCGGCGCGTAAGAACGCGCACGCGCGAAATACGCCAGGCTCCCATCGCCATGAACACGGCGAGCACGAGCGGGATTTCCTCCGGCAATACCGACATGCCGATGGCGATGCCGCCGAGGCCAGCCTGTAGCCATGAGCCGCGCAAGAACCCGAAAAGCAACACTGCCAATCCGGCGACAATGAGACCCGCGACGGCAAAATCGCGCACAAGCCAACTCAACTGCGCCTGAAGCCGCGGCTGCTCCAAGGTGATGGTTTGCAGCGCCTGACCGATCTTGCCCATTTCGGAGCGCAGCCCCGTAGCAACCACGCGCGCCACACCGGTGCCCCGCGCGATCAAGGTTCCCGCGAAAACGAACGGCAAGTCCTCTCCGCCTGGGCTAACCGACCGGGTGCCTGCATCACCGGGACGTTTGCGCACCGGCACGGATTCTCCGGTCAGAAGCGATTCATCCGCCAGAAGATCGTGGCCTTCGATCAGCAGCGCATCGGCGGGAACCCTGTCGCCCTCGGTCAGGACCATGATATCGTCCGGTACAACGTCGCGGCCTGCGATACGCTGGCGCGTGCCATCGCGAATAACGAGCGCACGCGGACTTGCGAGATTGCGAAGCGATTCCAGAACGCGCTCGCTTCGCGTTTCCTGCACAATTCCGATCGTTACCGAAAGCGTAGCGAATAATGAGAGGACAACGGCATCAATGGCCTCGCCCAGGAGCAGATAGATCACACCTCCCCCCAGCAGCAACGCGAACATCGGCTGGCGAACGATATCGAAGACGATTTTCGCAAAATGCCTTCGTTCGGGATTGGGCAGCTCGTTCAGGCCATAAGTCTTCTGGCGGTCCGCGACTTCGGCAGCGCTGAGGCCCTTGTCGATTGGTGTAACCTCGCTCATGGGGTTCGAAAAAAGGCGGTCGCGCGAGTTCGAAGACCGAGATCAAAAGCGTAAGGTTGGGAAGACCGTGCCAATATCTCTTCCTTGCGCGCCACCCAGGCGTTAGAAATGCCGAGCGACGACTTGGCTAACCGTTTCACAGCAACGCTCAACGGCATCTTTTCGTATCCCCGGCACAATGCCGCCGAAATGAACGTGATCCAAAACGTCGAAGCCGCAAAGCGCCGCAATATGCTCATCGAATAGTTTGCGCATGGCATCCCAGGCGCCCGTCTGTTTTACCCATTCCGTCGGCGCGCCGGATGAAGTGAAGCTTATCATCTTGCGGCCCGTCAGCAGGGGAATGCTTCCGCCGCCCTGACGGCCATAAGCAAAGCCCATCCCGAACACCCGTTCAATATATCCCTTCAGAATTGCCGGTTGCGCGTTGAGCCACAGAGGATAAACGAAGGCGAAGACATCGGTATCCTTAAGTCGGTCGCGCTCTGCGATGACATCCTCCCTCGGCGAAAAACCCTGCGGGCCGGGGATCTCTGCTGCCGTCAGGCAGGGATCGAAGCCCATCTCGTAAAGATCACGCAATTCGCAGGCATGTCCGCGCGCAGCTGCCGCTTTCGCGTAAGCATCCGCGACGACCGCATTGAAACTGCCTTTCTTGGGATGAGCGAGGACAATTGTATGTTTCATAATGCCTCCATTGTTCCAAATGATAGGACGGCTCTGCGAAATGTAATTGCGGAGGATCAAAAAAAGCCGGGTTCCAGGGCAAAGAAGCGGTCTTGCCTTGGGCCACTGGTCCGACCCTGTTGCCAATTTGGTGGGGGTTGACGGAGATCAAGAATGCCGAAGGTCGCTCGCGACAGACTGTCATTGGGAAGAGTCCCATCAGCCCCGATCTTCAGGAGAATCCCATGACAAAATCCGTAGCAGTAAGCAGGACAGACACCCCTTCATCGCCGGCAATCTGGCAGTCTATGCGCCGCGAGATGGACAAGCTTTTCGACCAGTTCTCGGATGGCTTCACTTTTCCATCGCTCTCGCGCGTCGAGAATCTTTGGCCATCCTTGGGAACCGAATTGGCGTCTTTGGCGATCGACGTCACCGAGGACGACAAAGCCTACAAGGTAACCGCCGAGTTGCCGGGCCTTGAAGAGAAAGACGTCAACGTCACGGTCAACGACGACGTGCTTCTCATCAAAGGCGAAAAGCGTCAGCAAAAGGAAGAAAAGGATAAAAACCACTACCTTTGCGAGCGTTCCTATGGAGCATTCCAACGCAGTTTTGCGCTTCCCATCGACGTCGATCGCAATGCGGTTACGGCGCAGATCGCAAAAGGCGTGCTCACCGTCACGATGCCGAAGACAGCGGAATCGCGCGACGTTCGCAAGATCGACGTCAAAGCCGCGTGATGCGTGCCAAGGTTCGGCGGGCCGCTTTAATAGCGGCTTGCCGAGCCATCGGTTCGGAACCTTTTCGCTGTCTTTCCATTTGTTGAAAAATTGCGGACTACGGTCTCTATGGACGAGCGCATAGCCAGTGATCCAGACGCAGCTTTCCGAAGAGATCGGATGGTGCGAGAACAGATTGCTGGTCGCGGCGTGCGAACGCCCCAGGTCCTTGAGGCGATGCATCGTGTGCGGCGTGAAGCGTTTCTGCCTCACTCCATGGCGGAATTCGCATATGAGGACGCACCGCTGCCGATTGACGAAGACCAGACGATATCGCAACCCTATATCGTCGCTTTGATGGTCGAAGCACTCGATCTCAAGCCCTCGGACAAGGTGCTCGAAGTTGGTACAGGTTCCGGCTATGCCGCGGCCGTGCTCGCCGAGGTGGCAGGCGAAGTCTTCACGGTAGAACGCTTTGCCTCGCTCGCGCAGAAGGCGGCGGTGGCGCTTCAGCGTGAAGGGTATCACAACGTCCATGTTCTTCACGGAGATGGAACGGTCGGATGGCCCGACCACGCGCCCTATGACGCCATCATCGTTGCAGCCGGCGGCCCTCAAATTCCACAGGCTCTCAAGGCCCAGCTCAAGGTCGGCGGCCGTATGGTGATTCCCGTCGGGCCGGATGCCCATTCGCAGGAACTCGTGCGCGTCCGGCGTGTGGCTATCGACGAGTGGAAATCGGAAGATATCGCCGACGTGCGTTTTGTTCCCTTGATCGGGGAAGAGGGATGGGAAGAACCGCCGGAAGCGCGCCATGATCGCAGGCAGGGGCGAAGAGGCCGCGGCGAAGCAGATACGGCACAAATTCTTCGCAAGTCCGTCGAGCCCTTTGCCGACATCGATCAGGCCGACCTTGCGCCGCTTATGCGCCGGATCGGTGACGCGCGCCTCGTGCTTCTCGGCGAAGCATCTCACGGTACATCCGAATTCTATCGGATGCGTGCCCGCATCACGCAGGAGCTGATTGCGAAAAAAGGTTTCGATATCGTCGCCGTCGAAGCCGATTGGCCGGACGCAGCGCGAATAGACCACTATATTCGACATGCCAAGCATAGACCGTCTGAATGGACGGCGTTTGCGCGGTTCCCAACCTGGATGTGGCGCAACCGGGAGGTTCGTTCATTCGTCGATTGGCTGCGATCGCACAACCTGCATCGCGACGAAATAAGTCGCGCGGGATTTTACGGCCTGGATCTTTACAGCATGTACAATTCCATTCGCGCGGTTTTGGACTATCTGGAAAAAATCGATCCCGAAACCGCACGGATTGCGCGCGAACGATATGGCTGTCTCACACCCTGGCAGTCCGATCCCGCTGTATACGGGCGTGCGGCCCTTTCGGGTCACTACCGAACCTGCGAGGGAGAAGTCGCACGCATGCTTGCCGACTTGTCCCGCAAACGCATGGAATATGCGCTCCAGGATGGAGAACAATTCCTGGACGCGGTTCAGAATGCTCGGCTCATAGCCAATGCAGAGCGCTATTACCGCATCATGTATTACGGTTCGCGCGCCTCATGGAATTTGCGGGACGAGCACATGTTCAAGACGCTGGAAAATCTGCTCGCTTATCGAGGCAAATCCAGCAAGGCCGTCATCTGGGCCCACAACTCGCATCTGGGCGATGCGAGAGCCACAGAGATGTCCGCGCGCGGCGAACTCAATCTCGGGGAATTATGCCGCAAACACTTCGGAGACGCCGTTTATTCTGTTGGTTTCGGCACCGACTCGGGGACCGTGGCGGCCGCATCCGACTGGGATGGACCAATGGAAGTCAAAGATGTCCGGCCGGCGATCGAAGGCAGCTACGAGAAACTCTTTCATCAAACCGGTCATGCCGGCTTCTTCTTCGACCTGAGAAGCAAGGCTGCACGCACCGATCTGCCCCAGACCTCGCTTGAACGCGCTATCGGCGTTATCTATCGCCCGGAAACCGAACGCGAGAGCCACTATTTCGAGGCCGATTTGGCGCGCCAGTTCGACGAATACATCTGGATCGACAAAACGCGAGCTGTGGCACCCCTGGGGGCACAAGAACTGGCCGGTATGCCGGAGACATATCCCTTTGGGCTCTGATTGAAGGTCGAATTATTTCGGAAGAGCATGCGGGCGAGATGACCCTCGCCCGCAACAGTGATACAAACGTCGCTCAAACCAGTGCGAGAAGATCATGCTGCGAAAGACTTTTCTGGCTGCGTTTCTCATTTACACCGCACCCGCCCATGCAGCGGGGGATATGGATGCGGGCCGGCAGTTGGTGGAATCGTCCTGTTCGTCTTGCCACTTGGTCGGCTCGACCGGTTCGGGAAGTGATGTCGCTCCATCATTCGCCAGAATCGCGAAGGCGAAGAAGGGCGATCCATCCTGGACGCGGGCATGGCTCATGGATCCTCATCCGCCCATGAAGGGGATCAATCTCACTCGGCAACAGATCGATGATGTGGTTGCCTATCTCCGGTCGCTATCGACCGATTAAGTGCTCAAGCACGGGTGCGACCGCTTCCGACCGCAAGCCGGTTGCGACGTTGGTTTCAGTCAATCTTCACAAGCTGATGCCTGGATCCGACATCCAGAGGCCGTCGAGGAAATGGCGCTGCGTGAGCGCGCCGCTCGATTTTCACTTGATGTAAGTCAAGATGGAACAACAGGTTGTGCGATAAAAAAGGACGGGAATTGATGGATTGCGTTAAATATGGATCGCGACAAAGTCTTGGTCGGAACGAGTGAATTAGGGCCTGCCGAACGCGCTGCGGCGCATGCTGCGGAAGGCCGTGGGATTTTTCTCGGCAGCGTTTCTCAAAAGGTTGCAAGCCTTGCACCTTGTCCGGTGATGGTGGTGCCATGATCAAGAGCATTCTTGTGCCGCTTGTGGGCGAAGCTGGAGACGCGGCCATCCTGGAAATGGCACATTCCGTGGCCAACCATTTTCAAGCCCACATTGATGCCCTTCACGTCCGAAAAGATCCATTGCAGGAACTTGCCAAGCTTATCACCGGCGATGGAATCATCACCCAGGTATTGTGGGACGCTCTTGAAGAAGATGCCCGCGAGCACAACGACAACGCGAAACGCAGCTTCGCCAAGTTCTGCGAGGCGCATGACGTACATGTTCTTAACGCCCCGCATTTTGGCGGAGGGGAAAGTGCATCCTGGCTTGAGGTCGCGGGAAATCTTCCGGCTCAACTCGGCGCCCGTGGGCGATATCACGATTTGATTGTGACTGGGCGCGATTGCCTTTCGGCCGGAGAATTGGGCGACGTGCTTGTCCGGTCCGGTC
Organism: uncultured Rhizobium sp.; assembly: GCA_964612235.1. Classification (GTDB taxonomy): domain Bacteria; phylum Pseudomonadota; class Alphaproteobacteria; order Micropepsales; family Micropepsaceae; genus Rhizomicrobium. The sequence continues at coordinate 14,939 of CAZTCU010000016.1, read as the reverse complement.
GTCCCATGTTGGTCTGCTCGAAGCGCAAACCGCCTGGACCGCTTTTTGGAACCATAGCCGTGGCCTGGAAGGATACGGCCAACTCGGCGCATGCCATGACGGCGGCGATGCCGTTTCTGCATGCCGCAAAACAAATTGTCATCCTCTCGGCCACCGAGGGTCAAGACAACACGTCGGCAATGGCCGACGCCGATCGGATCGCGGTGAATTTCCGCTGGCACGGCATAGAGCCCGAAATCCGTTGCCTTTCGTCGAGCGATGACATCGGTCAGTGTCTTGTCGATGCGGCTGTGCGTGCCGGTGCCGGCTTGCTTGTAATGGGCGGTTATAGCCACAGCCGTGCCCGCGAATTCGTGCTCGGCGGCGCGACACGCTACATGCTGGAGGCCAGCGACTTCCCGGTGCTCATTGTTCATTAGAGTGAGGTTGAAATGGACCGACTGAAGGGAAAAGTGGCAATCGTGACCGGCGCAGGCCTCGGCCTCGGACGCGCGGCTTCGATCCGCATGGCGGAGGAGGGAGCCAAAGTGGCGCTCTTCGATATGCTCGACAAGGAAGGCCGCGAACTGGAACGCGAACTTCTGGGCCGGGGATTTCCCGCGAAATTCTGGCACTGTGACGTCACGCGGGAAACCGAGGTGGCACAAGCGATCGGCGATGTTGTCCGGCACTTCGGTGGGCTCAATGTTATCGTGAACAATGCGGGAATCTCCGGCGTCAACAAGCCGACGCACGAAATCACGGAAGCCGAATGGGACCAGGTGCAGGCGGTGAACGTGAAGGGCGTATTTTTCTGCACCAAACACGCAATCCCCCATTTGATGAAGGCAAGCGGCGGCAGCATCATAAATCTTTCGTCGATCTACGGTCTTGTCGGCGCACCGGATGTTCCGCCTTACCATGCCTCAAAAGGCGCGGTGCGATTGATGACCAAGACCGATGCGATGATATATGCACCTAACCGTATTCGGGTGAATTCCATTCACCCCGGCTTTATCTGGACGCCAATGGTCGAGCATCATCTGGAAAAGCTTGGCGATGTGAAGGAAGGCAGGAAGGCAACCGATGCCTTGCACCCGCTCGGCCACATAGGCGAGCCCGATGATATCGCCTGGGCGGTGGTCTATCTTGCAAGTGACGAAGCGAAGTTTGTTACGGGTGCAGAACTGGTAGTTGATGGCGGGTATACCGCTCGTTAAAATCAACGCGGGACCGCGAACCGATAAAAAGCGACCTTGGCGATTTCGGTTACAGTCAGATAGGCAGCTGTCGCGCCGATCAAAAAGACGAAGAAGAGAAGCGGCGGCGGCACGAATCCGAACCAACGGCCGATCGGTAGAAGAGGTAGCGCTATGGCGACCGCGATGGCGGCAAATGCCATCGCAACGAGAAAACCGCGAGGTTTACTGCGGAAGAATAGGCGGCGGGTACGGATCGCGAAGACGACAATGATTTGGGTCGTGATCGATTCGATGAACCAGCCAGTCTGGAAAAGCGCCTGGCTGGCACCAAACAGATATAGCAATGCGTAAAATGTGAGAAAATCGAAAATCGAACTGACTGGCCCGAACACCAGCATAAATCGCTGTATCAGCCTGATATCCCATTTCACGGGCCTCGCCGTGATTTCGGCGTCGACGTTGTCAAAGGGAATCGCGATCTCCGATGCATCGTAGAGCAAATTGTTCAGCAGGATCTGAATCGGCAGCATCGGGAGGAACGGCAGGAAGAGGGCCGCGCCCGCCATACTGAACATGTTGCCGAAATTTGAGCTCGACCCCATCAATACGTATTTGGAAACGTTGTGGACCGCGCCGCGGCCAGCGATAACAGCGTCGCACACGACCGCCAGATCATGTTCAAGAAGAATAAGATCGGCCGCCGCACGCGCGACGTCGGCCGCTCCGTCGACGGAGATTCCCACATCTGCGGCATGCAGGGCCGGCGCATCGTTGATGCCGTCACCCAAAAAGCCCACTACACTCCCACGTCGTTTCAGGGCGAGAAGAATTCGATGTTTTTGCTGCGGATTGATGCGGCAGAACAGATTGACGTGCGACAATCGTCCGATCAGCGCTTCGTCGGAGAGATCGGCAATCGCGTCGCCCGTAAGCACGCCCGTGACGGGAATGCCGATCTCGGCGAAGACATGACGGCTTACCAGCTCGTTGTCGCCGGTGAGCACTTTCACCGAAACACCCGCAGCCGCCATCGTCCGTATGGTGGCGCCGGCGCTTGCCTTTGGTGGATCGAGAAAAACGGCGAAGCCGCTGAAAATCAGATCGGCCTCGTCGCCGACGGTGGCCGTCTGGTGCTGCGGCTCGACCGGCCGGCTTGCGACGCCCAGTGTGCGGAAACCCTGCGCGCAAAGACCGTCCAGCGTGGCTCTAAAGACGTGCCTCGTATCGACGTCGATCGGCCTCTCCGCGCCATTTGCATCTTCATATCTGTTTGAGAGCTGCAACAAATCCTCTGGGGCGCCTTTGACGATGAGGCGTCGCTTACCCTCCCGCTCGGCCAGAATCGATACGCGCCGCCGCTCGAAATCGAAGGGCACTTCGTCGAGCTTTCTCCAGTCCGCCATGTCGAACGGCCGCGCGGCGACGATGGCATCGTCCAGAGGACTCTTCATGCCGCTTTCGAAGTGGCTGTTGATATAGGCATTGGCGTAAGCGTGCGCGCTTTCGGCACCATAGCCGTCGACTACGCGCACCAGCTTGATCGTGGCTTCCGTCAGCGTGCCCGTTTTGTCGGTGCACAGCACATCCATGGCGCCCAGGTCATGGATCGCGGAAAGACGCTTCACGATCACCTTTTTTCGTGCGAGCTCTATTGCCGAGCGGGCAAGGGTTACCGTGACGATCATCGGCAAAAGCTCCGGCGTCAGTCCAACGGCGAGCGCTAACGCAAACATCAGCGCCTCGAGCAACGGTCGGTGGTAGGAGATGTTCACCACCAGCACGAAGAGCACCATCAATACGGTAAAGCGCATAATCAGCATGCCGAAGCGCCGGATGCCTACCGCGAAAGCGGTGGCAGGCGGCTTTTCCGCTAGGCTCGCCGCCAGATTGCCGAGTGCTGTCTTGCCGCCTGTCCGGCAGATGGCGATCGTCGCGGTGCCGCTGATGACGGAAGTACCTGCAAAAACGGAATTTGAGGCCCCGGCGAGGTGTTCAGATCCCATGGGCAAATCGCCTGCCTGCTTCTCTGCCGGGTAAGACTCGCCGGTGAGCAGCGATTGGTTGACGAACAGATCGCGGCTTTCGAGCAGCCGCGAATCCCCCGGTACCACATCGCCGGCGATCAACTCGACGATATCGCCAGGGACAAGTTGGTTGATGGGCAGCGAAACGGTCGTGCGGTCGCGCCGCACCGTCGCTCGCACCGCAACAGAGCGGCGTAGCGTCTCGACGGCGTTCTGGGCGCGCACTTCCTGAACGAAATCGAGCGTCATGCTGATAGTGACGATCGTCACGACGATGAAAAAGCTTGCGATGTCGCCGGTCGCCGCGGACAGGGCGCTGGCGACCAGCAGGATGATAACCAGCGGATTGCGGAAGCGGGCGAGGAACTGCAGCCAGAGCGGCGACCGCTTGGTGGCCGTGGCCTCGTTTGGCCCATGGATCGCGAGCCGCAACCGCGCTTCCGTATCGGTGAGGCCTTCGGGACTTGTTGCCAATCTTGCGAGAAGCGTCTTTGTGGGCAGCTTCCAAATATCTGCGGGATCGAGTGCGCCGTTCGCGGCATCTGCAACGGGGTCTTGTTGCGTATTCATGCCGTAGCGCCGCAAGCGGATTCAAACAATCGGTCTTGCGCACAAGGATGACAGCCAAGAACGGCCGGACAATGCCGAGAACGGGACGCGGTCAGGGATGGAAATGTGGCACAGCGGGTCAAGCTCTAGCCTACAGCGTCGCCCGCCGCCCCGTGATGGTTTCAATGCGAATCCGGAAATAAATGGGATCGAGCTGCCGTTCTGCCCCGCTTAATATCGTGCGCGCATAAGCGGGCTCCCACCAGATCGACCTTTGTTCCAATACCGAGTGGGCCAGCTCGCGGAGGTGTTCGTATTCGGTTTCCTTGGGAAGTTCCTCATACGAGCCGAATACTATGACGCTCGACCACTTCTGCGGTGTTTCATGTTCGTCGGCTTCCACACAAACCAGCGGATTGGTGCGCATCCACTCGATCTTCTGCCCTATTGTCGAGAAGCTGTATATGTGCTGTCCGTTTCGCGCGAAATAGAATGGTGTAATGTACGGTTGCCCATCGCGCGCGCACGCCAATCGGCCAAATCGCAGCCGGCTCAGGCATTCGAGGCTGGCACTTTTTGTCAACTCGTTGATGAGCATCGCACCCATCCATCTGAGGGACACACTAGACGTCGGCGCTTTTGCGCAAAAAGAGCACGTCTATCTTCGCGCCTCCCTCGTAGCCTGCATCTATCTCGATCCGTCCGTCAATCTGCCTGGCGAGCGATTCAATGATTTTGCGCCCCATCCCCGTCCCGGTCCGGGTGAGGAAATCCGGCGGTAAGCCGGGCCCTTCATCGGTCACCGATACACGGCACATATTGTCTTCAAGTTGTTCCACGCGGAGATTGATGTTCCCCGCGGCGTGCTTCAGTGCGTTTGTGACGAGCTCGTTGATAATCAATCCGAGAGTAGCACAGGTGGACGGGGATATCGCGACTGCGTCTCCTTCAACAAGGATCGTGCTTTCGCACCCTCGCGTCATCTGCGCTATGTCGCCACCAAGGGCTTCGAGATAGCTTTTCAATTCTATAGTACTGTCGGGTTGGGATGTGTGGAGGCGCCGCTGGATACGGCCCATCGCCACAAGGCGCTGCGAGGCATCCCTCAACAAATCTGCTGCTTCTTTGTTGCGCGCGCTGCGGCTTTGCACGTTCAGGATGCTGGCCACCATTTGGATGTTGTTGAGCATTCTGTGTTCAAATTCGGCGCTGAGCATCTTGTTTCTACGCAGCAGCTCATCTTCCCGAGCCAGAGCTTTGCTCATGGAATATTCTATCGCCTCGCGTCTTTCCAATTCCCGCTCGTAGTTCGAAAGCGCGGGACACTCGACAAGAGAACAACCCTCTGGACGCGGAATGCGGACACGCGAGGAGAATGGAATTGCTTTTGGCGAAGACCATTCGAACGATTCAATTGGGCTAGCCATCTGCACAATCCCATTACTAGATGATTAATAATGGGCTGCGAGAGATCTTTCGTCGTTGATGCAGATCAATCGGAATTTCGGTTGATATTCAACGGGCTGGCTCATATCGAATTGGCCAGTCGCGCATGTCCTGACGCTGCGTGCTCAGGCGCGGCGGCGTTCGGCATGAGCCGACAACCGCGAAACCCTGCCGATCAGGCGTTTCGCTCGACGTTGTATAAAAGAATGGGAACGCGGGCGCTCTGCGGCAGCGTTTTCACTAGTGGCAAGCCGAAGCTCAAGAAAGATCGGATGGTGGTCCGAGGGGCCGCGTTGAAGAACCCGCTTCGTTGCGCACTGAACTTCGCGCCCCATGCAACGGTCCAGCCGAAACGAAATGACATTGGTGGGGCTGTGGGTTGACTGACGAGGGCCGAGATCCTTGAAGCCCGGAAGTTTGACCGGACCCACCGCGTTGTAGTCGCCGATGATGGCGGCAGGACCTTCCAGCGAACGGGCGATATGGAGCAGTTGCCACCGGTTCAGGAATTGTCCGTGTGAAAGGTGGACATTTGCAAAGCTCACCCCGCCGAATCGAATGATTTGCGCAAGCCGCGGCGGCACGCGGCCGGGCATTGTGGAAACCGGAAGCGGCAGAATTTTAGGCCGGGGAATGGGGTGGGGGCTCCATACGGCCAGCCCATAGACGCGCCCATGAAGGGGCTCGCGATAGAAGTGTCCGCCCACCAGACCCGGCAATGCTGCCAGCTCCTTGGTCGCTTCCTGCATCACAAGCAGATCGGGCCTATGCTGCCGGATCAGGCGAGCGACATCCTCGACACCCGCGCCGACAAGCCGGAGCAAATTCCAACTGACAATTCTGAGCCTTTGACCCGCTCGATCATGGACCGCCTCGGGATCAAAAAAAACCTGCTGGCCCGCTGCGCAATCGTCGGTCATCACTCAAACTTCGATTTAGAGCCGGAAACTCTGGAACTGGGCAGTATTTAGCGCTCAACTGTGGCAATTCAAGGGGCGGGGAGAGGGTCGTAACGCCGCTTCCTCGGCCAAGGAATAGCTAGCAATGGGCGCAATTGTCGGGAAGGCATTGGCCGAATGATCATGTGGCTGTTGTCGATCGCCTGGTCGCCCGAATGGATCCGGGTGGTGATCCTCGGCGCCTATCTGGTGGTCGCAATCGCCGTCACGGTCCATGCCCTTCTCAAGCAAAGCAATGTACGCACCGCGTTGGCATGGATCGGCATTGCGTGGTTTTCGCCGGTTCTGGGTGGATTTCTCTATTATGTTTTTGGCATCAATCGCGTTGCGCGCCGTGCGGTCAAGCTCGAAAGGTCCGAGACGGCACATGCGCGTTCTACCGCTGTCGAACGCCTCCAATCGAAGCTGCCGAATATCGGCCTTCTCGCCGAGATAGGACGCGAAATCGCCGGGCGCTCCGTTGTCGGAGGCAATCGCGTTTCCGTTCTTTGCAATGGAGACGAGGCCTATCCCGCGATGCTGTCCGCGATACGGGGTGCAAAATCGAGCATCGCGTTGGCCTCCTATATCTTCCGCAACGATGAAATCGGCCGCACTTTCATCGCGGCGCTTGCCGAAGCCAAAGGCCGCGGCGTCGAAGTTTGCGTCCTTCTGGATGGCATCGGTTCCGGATATTTCGGGACAGCCGTGCTGCGCCAGTTGAGGTTCGCGAACATTTCCACCGAGCGATTTCTCCACAGTTGGTTGCCCTGGCGTATGCCCTTTCTCAACATACGCAATCATAAAAAGCTTTTGATCGTGGATGGCAAAACGGGATTCACCGGCGGGATGAATATCGGGGCGGAATATTCCGCAAGTCACGCCGGCGGCGCGCCGGTCGAGGACGTCCATATTCAGCTCGATGGCCCCATCGTCGCTCAACTGATGGAAAGCTTCGCGCAGGATTGGTCGTTTACGACCGATCAGGCTCTTGACCGGGAAATCTGGTGGCCCGCGATCGAGCCGACAGGTTCTGTTTATGCGCGGGGCATTTCCTCAGGGCCCGATGCCGAGATCAACAAGCTCGAAACGCTTCTCGGCGCGGCACTCGTTCAGGCGCGCAAGAAGGTCCGCATCGTCACCCCTTATTTTCTGCCGGATCAGAACCTCCAATTCGCGCTCGTCCAGGCAAGATTGCGCGGCGTGACCATCGACATCGTGATCCCTGAGCATTGCGATTTCTTGTTTCTGGATTGGGCCATGCGCGCCCATTTGCGATATATGTTGGGCGATGTCACGGCCGTCTACGCCAGCAAGGCCCCGTTCGACCATGCCAAGCTCATGTCGGTAGATGGAGAATGGGCACTCATCGGAAGTTCGAACTGGGATGCACGCAGCCTCAGACTCAATTTCGAGTTCGATGTCGAATGCTATGGGGAAGCCGTGACGTCCGAAATCGATGCCCTGATCGACGAAAAGATCGCACGAAGCCGCAAACTCGATCACCGTGCCCTGATGCAGGCTCCGAAATGGGTCCAGTTGCGCGACGCCGCGGCCCGTCTCTTTTTGCCATACCTTTAGGCTGCTGAGCGATCCGCCGCCTTTTCGCCTGGGGTGGTTGAAATTTTATAACCGCCCCAACACCCTGAAAATAATTCCCCGCTGGGCTACCCTCGTTTGGCGCGATCAAGCGTCTCAATAGGGCAATCGAGGGATACCCCCTTCGAAGGGACAACTGGCGGCGATGCCAGACCAACCGGAACCGGGCCGAGAGGGCGCAGGTCTTCTGCGTGGAGGCGAGGACGTGACCACGTCGGCGCTGGAAGCCTGGTTCATGCGCGAAGTCTGGCCGCTTGAGGCGACGCTGATGCAATATCTTCGTCAGAACTGGCGCGATGCGAGCGCGGCCGAAGATCTGCTGCACGATGTCTATGTGCGGGTATATGAAGCCGCGCGCGAACGGTTGCCCGAGCACCCCAAGGCGTTTGTCTTCACCACCGCGCGCAACCTTCTGATCAGCCGGGTGCGGCACAGCAACGTGGTGCCGATCGAGGTGGTGGCCGATTTCGAGGCCATGGGCCTGGCCGCCGAAACGCCCAACCCGGAACAGACCATCGCCGCGCGCGACGAGTTGCGCCGGTTGCAGGAAGCGATAGACCGCCTGCCGCCGCAATGCCGCAAGGTGGTGATGATGCGGCGCATCGACGGGCTGTCGCGCGCCGAGATCGCGCTGCGTCTGGGCCTCTCCGAACACACGGTCGCATCCTATCTGAAGAACGGCATGAACGCGCTGGCCGACCGGCTCTACGGCGGCGCGCAGGGAATGGAATCATGAGCGCCGAAAATCTCCCCGATCCTCCGGCCGCGCGCGCGATCAAGGATCGCGCCGCCGATTGGCTGGAACGCGCCGACCGCAGCGGCTGGAGTGCGGAAGACGAAACGCAACTGGAGCAGTGGCTTTCGGAATCGCCCGCGCATCGCATGGCCTATTGGCGCGTGAAAAGCGCGTGGGATCGCGCCCAGCGACTCCATGTTTTGCGCGCGCCCGCGGGCGATGCCGCGAAAGAGGAGAGGGTGCCGCGGTTTCCCCCCATCTTCGCGCGAACGGCGGCGGTGCTGGCCCTTCTGGCTGCGGCGGGAACGGCGACGTTGTCGTTCACGTCCGGCCCGCACGAGACGTCTTACGCCACAGGTGTCGGCGGGCGGGAAGTGGTGGCGCTGTCCGACGGTTCGAAGATCGAACTCAACACCAATACGTCGCTGCGCGTGCGCCTGTCCAAGCATGAGCGCAGCATCATCCTGGAAAGGGGCGAGGCGTTTTTCCAGGTCAAGCACGATGCGAGCCGGCCATTCACCGTTCTGGCGGGCAATCGCCGCGTCACCGACATCGGAACGAAATTCTTCGTGCGCCGCTACGAACGCCGTTTCGAAGTGGCGCTTGTAGAAGGTAGCGCGCGGCTCGACGCGCCGGACGGCACGCTTGCCCATCCTGTCGTGCTGTCGCCCGGGGACGTCGTGAAGGAAAAGGGACGTTCGTTCGTCATTGAGCGCAAACCCGAAACGACGTTGGTCAACGAACTTGGCTGGCGGCGCGGGGTGATCGTGTTCACGCACGCAACGCTTGCCGAGGCCGCAGCCGAGTTCAATCGCTACAACACAGCGAAAATCCGCATTGCCGATCCGAAAGCGGCCCGCCTCACCATCGGCGGCACGTTCGAAGCCGACAATGTGGATGCCTTCGCCCATCTCGTCCGCAATCTTCTCGGCGTGAAAGTGGAACGCCACGGAGATGAAACCGTGATTTCCGAATAGCCGACAGACGCCACGCATCGATTTCAAGCGCCGCAACCGGGGGGATAAAGTGGAAAAGCAAAAGCAATATTTCAAGAACAGCACGGCGCTGGCCTTCATTGCCGCCGTCTGCGCCACGGGCGCGCACGCGCAGGGGTTTGATGTACCGGGCGGCGATCTCAACGCCGCGCTGAACGCCTATGCCAAGCAGAGCGGCGTGCAACTCATCTATTCCGGCGATGCCGTGCGCAATGTGCGCACGCAAGGCGTGAGGGGCGATCTTTCGGCGGACGATGCGCTGGTGCGGCTCCTCTCCGGCACGGGTTTTGTGGGGCAGCGGGATCAATCCGGCGGCATCATCGTCAAGCGCGACCGCGAGCGTTCCTCCAGCATCAAGGTCGACAATATCGCGCTGACCTCGATGCAACTGGCGCAGGCTGGCCCGCCGCGCGCGAATGTCGAAACGGTGACGGTCACGTCTTCGAAACTCGGCGGCGCCGACGTGCAATCGATCCCGATCGCCATCACGGCTTTGAGCCAGGAAGAATTGACCTCGCGCCAGGTGGCGGGCGGACCGGACCTCATCAAGGAAGTCCCGAACCTCACTTTCACCAAGACGAACTTCACCGGCTATTCGATCCAGATCCGCGGCATCGGCACGCAAGCGATTTCGGTTACAACCGATCCGGCGGTTGCGGTGGCGTTCAACGATACGCCTTTCATCCGCAATCACTTCTTCGAACAGGAATTCTACGACGTCGCCCAGGTCGAAGTGTTGCGCGGGCCCCAAGGCACGCTCTACGGCCGCAACGCGACAGCCGGCGTGGTGAACGTCACCTCCGCCAAACCCACCGATCAGTTCGAGTCGATGCTGTCTGCCGACATCGGCAACTACAAGAACCGCCGCTTCGAGGCGATGCTCAATCTGCCCATCGTCGGCGACAAGCTGGACTTGCGTCTTGCAGGCGAATGGACGAAGCGCGACGGCTACAGCTTCAACAGTCTCACAAATTCGCCGACCGATGGACGCGATCTCTGGTCAGGCCGCGCAAGCTTGCGCTGGAAGCCGGTTGAAAACGCAACGGTCGATTTTATCTGGGAACATTTCTCCGAAAACGACGATCGCCTGCGCAGCTCCAAACAGCTTTGCAAACGCGACCCCGCCGTGTCGGAAGTTCTCGGACAATCTACGGCCGTTGGTGCCGGCGGCAGTATCGGCGTGGCGTTCCTCGGTCAGGGCTGTCTTCCCGCCTCCATGTACAGCGACGAATCCTATGGCGTGCCCAACGCGCTGTCGCTTCCCTATTATGGCGGCTTTGTCGGTGGAGGGTTCGGTCTTGCCATCTTCAATCCGCTCAACAACGGCTTCGAGGGGCCCGCACGCGATCCCTATGCCAGCACGACGCAATCGCACGACCTGCGCGTCATCGAATCCACATTGGATCCCCAATACCGCGCCAAGAACGATACGCTGGAATTGAATGCCGAATGGCGTGTCTCCCCCACACTGACCCTGGTTTCGGCCACGGGCTACAATCGTGACTTCCTGTGGTCCACGGAAGACTACAATCGGTTCAACACGCAGCCGGGAATATTCTCGGCGTCGGATGCTTACGGATACGAACTGGACCCCCTCCACAGGGTTACGCCGGACGGCAATTATCGCTGCGCCGACGGTTATCTGGCCATTGGCATGGATTGCATTGCGGCCGGCCACGACGTTCCCGGGTCGATTCATCCCCTGGGCGTTCCCACCGGCTATTTCTGCGATCCGCAATTGGGCTGCAGCAACCGCCTTGTCGGTCAGGATCTCTCGACGGAAAATGCGTGGCAGCTCAGCCAGGAACTGCGCGTCTCGTCCAACTTCAGCGGGCCGCTCAACTTCAGCGCGGGCGGCAACTACCTGCATTACGAGACGCATGAAAACTATTACGTCTTCTTCAACACGCTCACTATGTGGGCGGCCAATGACGGTCTGTTCGGAAGGCGCCAACCCTGGGTGCCGTTCCAGGACACCAATGCGCAATGCGTGCCGTTTGGTCATCAATACGCGGATCCCAGCGTTCCCACCAGCGTCGAAGACTGCGCCGGTTACATCGATCCGCATCCGTTGGACCAGCTGGACAATGCCGGCCACAACTACTTCCTGAGCCAGAACCCGTACAATCTCAATTCCTACGCGATGTTCGGCGAAGCGTATTACAACGTCACCGACGATCTCAAACTCACGGCGGGATTGCGCTGGACCGACGACCAGAAGCACTTCGTGGAAATTCCCAGCGAATTGCTGACGCGCGGATATGGCTATCCGGTCACGGGCGTTCTTGATCAGGAATGGAAGGAATGGACCGGCCGCTTCGTCGCGAACTGGATGCCGAAATTCGATTTCACCGATCAGAGCATGTTCTACGCCTCTTATGCCCATGGGTATAAGGCCGGCGGCGCCAATCCGCCCGGCGCCGTGTTGCTGATCTATACAACGGGCGACATCAGCAATCCCGCCCATCCCAAGACCTTCGCGCCGGAATTCAACGATGCGTTCGAAATCGGCACCAAGAACACCGCGCTCGATGGCGCGCTGACCTTCAACGCCAACCTCTTCTATTACAATTACAAGGGCTACCAGATTTCCTACATCGTCGATCGTTCGGCGGTGAACCTGAACTTCGACGCCACCGTGAAGGGCGCGGAAGTGCAGGCAAGCTGGGAACCGATACCGGGCCTGAAACTCGGCTTCGCCGGCGGTTATGAAAACACCCGGCTTGCCGACGGCTCGAAGGCCATCGACCTTCTGGATCGCACTGCCGGCAACCCGAACTGGCTTCTCGTGAAGCCCTTCCCCTCGCAAGCGTCGAACTGCGTGCTTCCGGCCTATGTCGTTGCCACCATCGTCGACCCGTCGAAGGGGATCGATCAACTCACGCTGCCCTTCGCCTGCTCCAACGCTTACAGCCTTTTCCTCGATCCAGTGACGCGCGCCCAATACTCGGCCACCAACCCGGTGCCGGGCTATCCGGGATTCGATCCGCTCGCGGGAACGGAAGGCCATCCCTACACCGGTCAGAACACCTATAACGGCATCGATTACGGGCCTGCGCCCAACAACGGCCAAGGTTTCTTCAAAAATCTGAGCGGCAAGGAATTGCCGAACGCGCCGCACTATACGGTGTCGCTCACTGCGGATTGGACGGTGCCGCTGTCGCCGGACTGGGCCGCGACCTTCCACAGCGATTATTATTGGCAGGCGCACTCCTGGGCGCGCGTGTTCAACGAGGAAAACGACAAGATCAACGGCTATTCCACCATCAATCTCGCTCTGATCCTGACGGACACGTCGGGCTGGCAGGTGATGGGTTATATAAAGAACATCCTCGATGTCACGGCGATCACCGGAACCTTCCTGAACAGCGACGACACCGGTCTCACCACCAACATCTTCCTCACCGATCCGCGCCTCTTCGGCGTGCGCGTCACCAAGCATTTCGACGGCGGAGATTCAGGCGGAGACATCTTTGGCAGCATCGCCGGAAAGAACCCCACGGCCTGGATAACGCTGGGGGGCAATTTCGCGCAGCTTGACGCCAATTGGCAGACCTTCAATCCGGCCTTTGCCTCGACAATGCCTGCTGGTTTGCCGAACCCAACCATTACGCAAAAAGCTCCCGGCGCTTCCTTCGATTGGGAAGGCAAGATCAGCATTCAACCCGAAGATTCGGATTTGGTGTTCAAAGCCGGCGTTCGCTATGGCCGTTCGTCGCGCAAGGAGAATTTGCACAAGAGCCTGCCTGTGGTGACGGCAAGCGATGTCGTCCTGCCGACATTCTTCGCCAACTATTTCGGTTTGCCGACCAGGGTGAGTTGCGACGACCTGAAGGAGACGCTTGGCACCGAAACACGCGTTTGCCCCTTCCAGGCGCTCGATCCCGAATTCGTCGACTCACAAGCCAGGGAAAGCGAGCAGCACGTCATGCTCGACTTCACCCTCGGCAAGGATGTCGGCATCGGCCTCTTCGGTCGAGATGGGAAGGGTACCATCGCAGCGGGCGTGCGGATGGCCCAATTCACGACGAGCATTCGTGCCGAACTCAATTCGGATCCGCACTATAATTTCCCGTCGCCGCTCAATCCGTTCGGAGGCGGGTTCGCTCTCAAATACGGCAATGTTTATGACGCGACAACCGACGAACATCGCACCTTCCGCGGCGTAGGCCCCGAAATAACCTGGGATTCGAGCCAGCCGCTTTTGGGCAATGAAGACGAGGGCGAAATCAACTTCGATTGGGGCGTGAACGCGGCTGTGCTCTTCGGCCAGCAAAAGGTGAACATCCATCAAACACACATGTATAAGAAGTGTCCGGGCTTCAACGGCTTTGCCGGCGTCACCTGCACCTACATCTACAACACGCCATCCGACATTCCACGCTCGAGGAGCGTCGTCGTCCCAAATCTCGGTGGCTATGTGGGCGCCTCGGCACGCTACCGGAATGCGAAGATCAATTTCGGCTACCGCGCCGACTTCTTCTTCAACGCCATGGATGGCGGCCAGGAGACAGCCAAGAGCTACGGCCGCGGATTCTATGGCCCCTATCTGAACGTCAGTCTCGGCCTCTGATCTCGGCCTGAACCCGATTTCCCCATCCCGCGGGCAATAAAATTGCCCGCGGGATTTATTTTTTGTCCCGGCACATAGAAACCGCCCGCCGCCGTGTCTCAATAGATGTGGTCTGAAAGCTCAGGCCCTCGAAAGGTGCGGGGGATGGCTGAAACGCCCAAAGCAAATCTGGAAGGCGCCGGAACAGCGATTCCGGCGATGGATGTTGGCGTGCCTGACGCCATGCGGTGGTTCCTGCGCGAGGTGTTGCCCTTGGAAGCGGTGCTGGTTCGATATTTGCGCCAGAATTGGCGAGACCAGAGCGATATCGAAGATCTGCTCCAGGATGTCTATGTCCGCGTCTATGAAGCGGCGAAACGGCAGATCCCCGACAAGGCGAAACCTTTCGTCTTCACGACCGCGCGCAATCTTCTGATCAATCGTGTGCGCGACAGCGCCGTGGTACCGATTGAAGCGGTGGCCGATCTCGATGCGCTGAACGTGGCCATGGACATGCCGGGCCCCGATCGCACGGCGGTCGCGCGCGACGAACTGCGCCGGTTGAGCGAAGCCATCGACCGTCTGCCGCCGCATTGCCGCGACGTGATCGTGCTGCGCCGGATCGAGAATCTCTCTCGTTCCGAAATCGCGCAACGTCTCGGCCTCGCCGAGACGACCGTCTCCTCCTATCTGACGGAAGCGATCTACGCGCTCTCACACCTGCTCAACGCCGATCCGGCCGACCCGCGGGTGCGCAAATGAGCGGGCGCGACGCAAAGACCATCGGCATGGAAGCCGCCGCCTGGGTGGAACGCCAGGATCGCGATTGGACCGCTGCCGACCAAGCCGACCTCGAAGCGTGGCTCGCGCAATCGACCGCCCATCTCATCGCCTATCATCGCATGCGGGATTCCTGGCA
>CAZTCU010000015.1:0-22526 GCA_964612235.1 uncultured Rhizobium sp. | reverse complement strand
TCACCGCAACGATATACCAACGATAGGGACCGGATCTGGCAGGAATATAGCCGCTTCTCATCCGCACCGGCCACTTGCTGCAGTCATCGCGAAAGCCTTTCGGTTCGGTGCGGTCACGCAACCGCAAAACGCTGTCATCCCGTCTTCGCCCCCGTCATCGAGTATGGCGGGTTGTGCGATTTATGCCAGTCGAAGCGGGTTACGGCCGATCATTCGGTCGTGTGTCTCCCGACGCGCGGAATCTTGGGCAACACATCGGCGGCCACGCGCTCCAGACACTCGAGCGCCTCGGCGTAGGGCATGCCCGATGGCCAGAGGTTGAGATTGATCCAATCCGGACGCAGTCCCGTCGCCGTTATCGTTTCAATTGCTTCGTGAATGCCGTCTACGAATGATTGCGGTGTGAAGCTGCCGCGGGCAACGCCCGTCCGACTTGCTTCCTTGTATTGTGCCGAGAGGACACGATCGACCGCATCCTTCGAATGCGCCCAATATTCGAGATATTGCTTGGCGTCTTCGTCGTTATATTGCGCCACGGCTTGGCGGCCGGCGTCCTCATTTTCGGCGAGGAAACCGGTGAATAGTATTGTCGCTCCAACAGACGACGGTGCCCGCCCGGCCCTGGACGCGATTTCGGCGACGACCGGGCCCACGCTCTGCACAACGGTCAGCGAATTCAGGTTGACGTTGATGCCTGGGAGGGCAACGCGCTTGGCAGCCGCTTCTGAACGCACGGCGAGTTCCACACGGATCTGCTTTTGAAGCGGGCGCGGCGCAAGTTGCACGCCCTTGTGTTTGTAAAAGCGGCCTTCGTGATCGAAAGGTTCTTCGCCCCATAGCGCCTTGCAGATGATTTGCAGCGCTTCGTCCATGCGTGCGCCACGCTCCTTGCGCGGGATGCCGATCGCATCGAAATCGCTCTCCAGGTATCCGACACCCATACCGAGCATCATCCGACCGCCAGAGAGCACATCAACGGTAGCGACTTCTTCCGCCGTCAAAACCGGATTGCGCAGGGGTAACAGCAATGGGGCCGTGCCCAGAAAGCAATTCTTGGTGACCTGACTCAGCGCAGCCAGTGCCACCAGCGGGGTGGGATCATAACCTTGTTCGGTGCAATGATGTTCAGGGACCCAGATGCCATCAAAGCCAAGTGTATCTGCGCGCGCCGCATAAGCCAGGTTATTCCGGTAAACGGTATCCCATGGCTCTTTGAAGCCGGGGGGGTTCTTGAACCGAACATTCACGCCAATACGGATGCTATGCATTAGACCGCCAAGACCAAAAAAGTATAGCGGGGACGCAAAAGGTTGCATCCCCGCTTTGAGATCAGAACTTGTAGTCCACCGTTACGCCGAACGTGCGCGGATTGTTGTACGCCACGCGGTCGGCTTCGCGCAGGCCACCCGCATATTCGGACTGAGTCAGCGCGAAGAAGTAGTAATTTGCCGCAACGGTCAAATAGTTTCGGTCAGTAATATTTTTCGCCCAAAGCTGAACAGTCCACGGCGCGTCACTTGGAGTGAAGGTAAAGCTGGTATCGATGATACCTGGAACGTTTGTGTATGGTTGCGCGAGCGGCAGAATGTTTTTGCCCGTTGGATCAAGGCTGACGCTGCTAGCAAGCCGTGCATCCATGTTGAAAAGAACGTCTCCGATATTGTTCGGCAATACAAAGTCGTAGTTCGTATAGACTTGGAGATCGTTAAGTGGGACGCCAATCAACGGGTTACCTGAGCAGTCGGCACCGGCAGCGTTACACGGCTTGAATTTGCCGTAGTACGCGTCGGTGTAAGCCCAATTCGCACCAATGTGCCAAGGATCAATCGGACGGAGATCCACGGAGAGCTCCACGCCATTGGTGGTGATATGTCCGGCGTTGGCATCGATGAATATCCCGTTCACAAGGTTCTTGATCTGAGCATTCCAGGTGACGGCATTATAGAGGGCAAGAGTGGTGGTCACGCGGTCGTCGAAGAACGAACCCTTCACGCCAACTTCGTATGACCAGTTGTTCTCCGGCGCCAACCCTTGCGCAGCCAACGCCGCGGTGGGGGCGGAGAAGCTCCAGCCACCGCTCTTCACCCCATTCGAGACACTTGCGTACACCATCAAATCCGGGCGGATGTGATAGTCGACGATGAAGCGCGGTGTTAATTCATACCAAGTGTGGTCGAGCCCCTGAAGATTATACGGAATCGCTCCGTACGAGAAGCTTGGTCCCGTGTGATTGTTGTACCCCGACTTGTTTGTGATCGTGTAGCGAACGCCCGCCGTGAAGCCGAGATCATCAGTAATATGCCATTTACCTTCGAAGTAAGGGGCCAACGTCTTGATGTCCATGCCCATCAGAATGTTGCCTTGCGTGATGAGCGGTCCTACCACGGCCGCCTGAATAGCGCGAAACCGTGATGGCTGACCAAGCACAAGCTGAGTGGCATCCCAGCTTTGATCTTGATTCATGTATTCGTGGGTGATGTCGCCGTACAGCCCCGCGACGTAAGTGATCGCACCTTCCGATGGAGAAACGAGGCGAATTTCCTGGCTGTAGGCCGTTTCCTTGTTGATGTTGTAGGCAGGGTAGTAAATTGGATCGATGAGGTCGTCGACGTCTTCCTGGAAGTTGGCGTGCATTGTGTGAACGCCGGTAATGGACTGCACTGTACCGAATTCGGTGTTCCAGTTCACATGCAGCGCCAGCACCCCGACATCGCGCTTCTGGTAACCGGCCACTCCGCTATAGACCTTGTGCGGATCGTTTCCCGTCTGTGCAGCCTGATAGGCCGCCCAAATGCCCTGCCCGATATATTTGGTGGCGGTCCCGTTGTTGTTCGTATGATACCACGATGCCAAAAGCTCGGCGTCCAAATTGCTCGTCGGCTCCCAGCGCAACTGGGCGCGGGCGCCGAGGCTGTGGTTATCATTCAGATCAGTATTGAGATAGACATTCTTGTCGTAACCATCACGATTGCGCGAGACAACGGAGATGCGCGCAGCCAACGTATCGCTGAGCTGTCTGTTCACATAGCCCCACACTTCAGCGCCTGAATAGTTTTCGACTGTGGCGTTGACATAGGTCTCGTTCACGCCCATTTCGGGTTTAGCGCTTGTGACCTGAATCGCTCCGCCATCGACGTTACGGCCGAAGGTGGTACCCTGAGGCCCCTTGAGTACGGCGATTTGCGATGTGTCGTAAAAGTCGGCCACATATGAGGCCGTTGTGCCGTAATAGAGGTCGTCCTGGAAGAAAGCGACTGGCGTATCGAGACCGACCGACTGGTTGTTTTGCGTCTGACCGCGAATATATATCTGTGTAAACGTATCGCCCTTCGTCGGCGCTAAACGCAATCCCGGAACGCGCTGGACGACATCATTAAATGAGCGAATGCGATATTGCTTGATGTCATCGCTCGTCAACGCAGAGATGGCCAACGGGACGTCTTTCAGCAGTTCTTCGCGGCGCGTAGCGGTTACGACAACCGTTTCGATACCAGTCGGTTGTTCTTGAGTCGTTGTCGCTGCAGGTGTTTCGGCGGAGGTCACGCCCGCGCCGCCATCATTTTGTGCAAAGGCTGGTGATTGGTACGCGATAAGCGCAGCCAACGCACCGGCAGTTCCCAGAAATTGAACGTTCAGAAGATTCCGTGCGGATTTGAGCATATTTCTTCCCCTCCTAGAGCTTCATAGTGAAGCGCGAGACCTGGCTTTGGTTAAGCCACGAACTCAGTGGACCGTTTCAACCCTGATGCCCGCGATCAATTCTGTGTTGCCGGGCGTTGGTCGGCGATATATGTAATAATCATGAGCATATTTCAAGATACCCCCTATCGACGGGCTCAATTTCAGGTCCAGCCGCGATTTTTGTGACACAGTTCGATGCGTATGGATCGTCGATGGCGCAGCTAGCGGTAGAAATTCGGGCGAAGTCGGTGGGTGTGATTGAAGTTGAGACAAAGGAGAAGAAACAAGATGCCATCGCTTTTCGACTTGAGCGGCAAGGTTGCTTTGATAACGGGTTCTACGCGCGGAATCGGCTTGGCTATCGCAAGACGCTTCGCGGAACATGGCGCAAAAGTCATAATTTCGAGCCGAAAAAGTGATGCGTGCGAAAAAGTTGCGAGCGAAATCAATGGCGAATTCGGCAATGAACAAACCGTCGCCATCGCAATTCCCTGCAATGTCAATTATAGGGATCAGGTAGAAAACCTGATTGCGTCTACGAGAAAGGCCTTTGGCCGAATTGACATTCTTGTTTGCAATGCAGCTGTCAATCCGTATCAAGGCCCTGCTGCGGGCATATCCGAAGAAGCTTTCGACAAAACGCTCACGGGAAATATCAAGGCCAATCACTGGCTTTGTTACGGCATTCTCCCGGAAATGATGGAGCGGCGGGACGGATCCATCATCATAATTTCGTCTTATGGTGGGTTTCGCGGTCAAAGGGAGCTTGGCACGTATGCCCTAACCAAAGCCGCCGACATGCAGATGGCGCGCAATATTGTGGTGGAATACAGCCGCTTTAACATTCGGGCGAACTGCATCGCACCGGCACTTATTAAAACCGATATGGCGCGCGCCCTTTGGTCGAATCCGGAGATGCTGAAGCGATCAACCGACATGTGCCCACTTGGCCGTATCGGGGAGCCGGACGATATCGCGGGTGCGGCCGTTTATTTTGCGTCCCGCGCCAGTGCATTTACCAACGGGCAGACGATCATTTGTGACGGCGGCATATCGGCCTGAGCCTGACGCCGAATTATTTTTTGTCACGCGATACGGCAGAGCTGCTTGCCCAGGTTTCGTCCCTCAAACAGGCGCAGCAGCGTTGCCGGAACGCTTTCAAATCCCTCTTGCATATCGATGGCGAATTTCAATTCGCCGTCTCGAACCCATGCGGCCAATTGGGCGCTCGCGGTCGCATAGCGCTCGGAAAAGTGATTCATCATGAAGCCTGCCATGGTTGCCGATTTCCAGATCAGCGCCATGTAATTACGGGGGGCAGGGGGAAGTCCGCCCGAATTGTATCCCGAGATGGCTCCGCAAAGAACAATGCGCGCTCCGACAGCTAGATTGCTTAATCCCGCTTCCAAAATCTCCCCGCCCACATTGTCATAGAAAATGTTGATTCCATTGGGCGCGCACGCACGCAAACGCCGACTAACCCTCTCGTTCTTGTAGTCTATGGCCTCATCGAAGCGAGCAACATCGGTAAGCCACCTGCATTTCTGTGCACCGCCCGCAATGCCGATTACCCGGCATCCTTTGATCTTAGCGATTTGTCCTGCGATCGACCCCGTTGCGCCGGCGGCTCCCGATACTGCAACGACATCGCCCGATTTCGGTTGTCCCACCGCCAGCATGCCGAAATAGGCCGTCAAACCGGTGAAATTCAGCACGCTAAGTGCCATTTCCACCGTCACACCATCTGGGATTTTCTTGATCTGCAAAGCCTCGTCTGCGGGGTCGCCAAGCGCATATTCCTGCCATCCGAACATGCCAGTAACTTTGTCACCGCTACGAAAATCGGGGTGTCGGGATACAATCACTTCGCCTGCCGCCATGGATCGCATCACTCCGCCAACAGGAACTGCTGCTGCATAACCGGGGTTTTCCGCGATTTGTCCCCGCATGGAGGGGTCGAAAGACAAGTGCGTGACCTTAATCAGTATTTGTCCTGGAGAAGGATCTGAAACGCCTGTTTCGGCTGGCGCAAAATTGTCGATTGTGACGGCTTCCGTAGGCCTGTTTGCCAGCACCCATTGATGGTTTGTCAGGTTGGCCATGATTTCCTCTTTGTTTCGTTCTCAATTTGAAGGCGGGGCGGCGTTGCTTGGCCCGATTCCAAAATCTCTGACAAATATGCGCATAAATATCACCGGTTTGCGATCTCGCTGTCGGCTTCAACATCCCGCATTATCTGGGCGATCCCCTTAGCAATCGCCAACGGCAGAGCGCCATAAAAGACTGGCATACATGGGCTTTGCCGCGTTCTGGCGTGTGGCTGAATTACACTTTTCGGTCCTGTCAAAAAACCTCCGACGGGGGGCTTGATAAACCATTAGCATGGTTTATTGGTAGTGCACTGAGAAGTCCATCGGCCAGATTGGCGGAAGCGTCTGTCGCGGGCGTTTCGAATTTCAGGAGGAACCCATGATCTACAAAGCCATTTCCGCGGATTCGCACGTCAACGAGCCGCCGAATATGTTTATCGACAGGGTTCCCACGAAATTGAAGGACCGTGCACCGCGCATGATCGATTTGCCGAACGGCGGCGAGGCCTGGCAGATCGAAGGCGTTTCTGATCCTGTTCCTTTCGGCGGCACTGCGGTGCATCATCGCGCCACCAAGCGGTTCGACCGTGCCAGCTACAAAGCCCGCTTCGGCGAGCTGAAAGATGGCCTGCAGAAGGGCGTGCGTTTCTCCGACATCCTGCCCGGATCTTACGATCCGAAAGAACGGATCAAGGAAATGACGGAAGACAATCTCGATGGCGAATTCTATTACAATAATCCGGGTGTATGGGGCGCAGTGAAGGCAGGGCCGGATCGTGAACTCGTCCTGGCATGTTTCCGGGCTTATAACGACTGGATGGCCGAATTCTGCTCCTACAATCCGGAGCGCATGTTCAGCATCGGCATCATCCCGACCACCGGTATCGACGATGCCTGCACCGAATTGAAGCGCTGTCTGGTCGATCTCAACATGCGCGGCGTGGCGATCGAAAGCTATCCCAACGGCTCGCTTTCCGATCCGGCGCCGGAAGATGATCGCTTCTGGGCGCTGGCCGAAGAGATCGGCAAGCCGGTTGCGCTCCACGCCTCTATCCGCATTCCGGGGAATGCGACTGCCTTTTTCGTTAAAGGCGGAGATGACCTGCGCAAGATGATCGTGGGGGGCTCTTTCCCGGTGGTGACCAAGAAACTTATCCTGTCGGGTATCTTCGATCGTTTCCCCAAACTAAAATATGTCGGCGCAGAAGTGCAGTCGGGCTGGGTG
Organism: uncultured Rhizobium sp.; assembly: GCA_964612235.1. Taxonomy (GTDB): domain Bacteria; phylum Pseudomonadota; class Alphaproteobacteria; order Micropepsales; family Micropepsaceae; genus Rhizomicrobium. Next base: position 15,530 of record CAZTCU010000015.1, on the reverse strand, counting down.
CCGTATTACATCGAGAAATTCGATGCGAACTACAAGAGGTACGGCAAGGAACAGGGCGTTCGCCTGGAGATGTCGCCGTCCGAATATTTCATGCGCAACATCTATACGACCTTTATCATCGATCAGGTGGCGGTGAACAATCGCTATGCTATCGGCGTCGATCGCATGATGTGGATGTGCGATTTCCCGCATTCGGTGTCCAACTGGCCCATCGACGTCGAGTTGGCGCATGCCCAACTTAAGGCCGGCGGCGTTCCACCAGACGAATGGGAACGTCTGATGTGGCGCACCGCAGCCGATCTTTACGGCATCCCCTATGAGCTCGCGAGCCAGCAGCAAAAGGCGGCGTAAGCGTGTCGCGAAAGCCCACCATCGCTATCACCGGCATCGGTGATAGCGGCCCTTATCAGCGGGTAGACGATCGTTCGCTCTTTGAATTGGTCGTCGAATCCTCGCGCCGGGCAATTGCTGATGCCGGACTGAAGCCCAGTGATGTCGACGGCATCTTGGGCGGCAGCGGTGGCCCGACCGATGAACTGGCTGCCGCCATCGGCATTACCAATCGTCGATTTTCCGCCTCGCCAAATGCTTCTGCCGGCGGAGCGTCCGTGGGTGGCGCTCAGCTGGCACAGCTTGCCATCGATGCGGGACTGGCGCGGCATGTGTTGAATCCCTACGGCATCAAGCTGTCGGGGGCGAACAACGCTTATTCCTTCCACGCCCGAGATCCCCATAAAGCCGATCTCGAAATGCCTGTCGGCTTCTATGGTCAGCCGGTCTATTTCGCGCTGTGGGCGCAGGCTTACAAAGCAAAATACGGATTGAAGGAAGAAACGCTGGGCGAAATCGCGGTCGCTTGCCGCAAATGGGCACAGCTCACGCCTGGTTCTCAGGCCACGGTCGATTTGAGCATGGATGATTATCTGGCCAGCCCGATGATTTCCACCCCCCTCAAGGTTCGCGATTGCTGTCTCAACACCGATGGTTCAGCGTCCTATGTCATGTCGAGCCTCGACGACGCGCGCAACATGAGGAACAAGCCCATAGTGGTCGCGGGCATTGCGCTGTCGGCCATGCCGGTAACCTTAGGTGAAGTTTTCACGCAGAACGAAGATCTGTTGGAAACAGCCGCACGCAAATCCGCGGCGTTGGCCTATGCCCAGGCCGGTATCAGTTCGAAAGATCTCGATTTCGCCGAAATATACGATTGCTTCACGGCCTCCTTCCTTATCCAGATGGAAGATCTGGGCATCTGCGGCCACGGAGAGGGGGCCGACTTCCTGAAAGGCGGCACCATGGCTCCAGGCGGTTCCTTCCCAATGAATACGCATGGCGGTCATCTCTCGAACGGTTATGTGCCGGGCGCCAACCACGTTGTCGAAGCGGTGCGCCAGCTGCGCGGTGAACGCGGCGCTGCGCAGGTCACAAATGCCGAGATCGGCCTTGTCGCCGGCCTGGCGGGTAACGAGCACGCCACTATGATCTTGACGGTGGACAGGTGAACCATGGGACGCCCTGTTTACAAACCCCGCTACGATACCAACCTGATGCGCTCCTATTGGACAGCGCTGTCCAAAGGCCACATTGAGTTACCGGCCTGTGCGGAATGCGGCACCTGGCAGTGGTATCCGTCGGATATCCCTCACTGTCACCCGAAGGCACAACTCGAATGGAAAAAGGTGTCGTCGACCGGAACGGTGTTCGCAGCGACGGTCGTTCATCGCTGCCTGCTGCCCGGCGAGCACAAGGATGAGGCGCCCTATACGAACGCTCTTATCGAGCTTGATGGGGTCAAAGGCCCGCGCCTGGTGGTGTTGTTGGAGGAATTCGCCGATCCCGAAAAGGCGGCGGGCACTAGGGTGAAGTTGAAATCTGCAAAGGTGGATGGTCTCGCGCTTCCGGTCTTCGTGCCGGCTTAGAGCAATCTCATCGCCGATGTGTGTAATAACCGAGCGAGATCGCAACGGCGCAATTGAAACGTGACAGGCAGGAACTAAGGAATGACGATTCAGAACATCTTCTCCGCAGCCAGCGGTATCGTCGAAGCACCCGACCTCTGGGAAAAAAGGCTTCCAAAGAAATTCGCGGATATGTGTCCGCGCCTGGTCGAAACAAAAGATGGAGTTGCCTGGACGGCGGCTCATCAGATGGGGGGCACGCCGCATTACAGGGCCAGCACCTACAACCTGCATGCGACCGAACAAAAGAAAATGCAGCGCACAGATGTGGCCCAATTGGCCACGCCGAAGGGGCGGCGCGAAATTCAGGATCGGGACGAGGTTGCCGGTGAAGTTCTTTATTCGGTCGGCGACGTCTGGGACATGATCAACGCCAGTGGCGATGAGGATTTCATCGCGGCTTGCTATTCTGCCTATAACGACTGGCTGTCCGAATTCTGCGCGGCCGATCCGCAGAGATTTGTCGGTGTCGCGAAAATCCCTACCACGGGGATCAAACACGCTACCAGAGAGTTGAAACGCGCCGCCGAAAACCTGGGCCTCAAAGGCGCCATCCTCGATGTGTGGCCGGGCGGCTTAGATTCCCCACCCGCGATGAAGGAATGCGACTCATTCTGGGAAGCTGCCGCCGCTCTGAAGATTCCAGTGAGTATTCACAAGGCGCTCGATGGCTCGAAGGAAGACAAAATGCTGGTCGAGCCGGGCATGCCGCCAGCCTACCATCTTTCTTTGAACTCGATCATCTACGCGAACATCCCAGACCGCTTCCCCGATATTCGTCTGGTGTCTCTGGCGCCGAACGCGGGCTGGGCTCCGGCCCTGTTCGAACAGATCAACGAGACCTATATGCGCACTGCCGCACTTCGAAAGGTCAATCTCGGCGATCCCGATCTCTATCCGTCCGACTATCTACGCCGTTTCGTATGGTACGTGACACAGGACGACAGAACTGCGCTTCTTAATCGGGGCTATTTCGGTGAGCACCACATGATGTGGGGTTCGTTCGCTTTCATGGGTGATGATTCCGTTTGGCCGAACACGCGTCAGTTGTTCGAACGGCTGACTAGCGGCGTCCCGGACGCGGATAAGCAAGTGCTGGCTAACGACGTGGTAACGCGCCTTTACGGTATCGCCAATGCGCGACCCTTCACGGCGGAAGAACTCACGAGATTCGACCGCTATTCCCTGATGTGAGGGGCCGGCACGGCAAAACAAATTGCAACCGCCTGGCCGGAAGGCCCGGCAAAAGAGGATACGACCATGTCTTGGGGTTTCCAAACCGATCCGGAATTTCAAAAGAAACTGGATTGGATCGACAAGTTCGTCACAGAAGAAGTCGAGCCGCTCGATTACGCGCTTGATTGCCATCCGTATGACGTCACCAATGCAGAGCGCAATGCGCTGGTGAAACCATTGCAGCAGCAGGTGCGGAAGCAGGAACTTTGGGCCTGCCATCTGGAGCCCGAACTGGGCGGACAGGGTTATGGTCAGCTTAAACTTGCGTTGATGAACGAAATTCTCGGCCGGTCGTCTTACGGGCCCATCGTGTTTGGCTGTCAGGCCCCGGATTCCGGCAACGCCGAAATCCTCGCCAAATACGGTACTGATTATCAGAAGAAGAAATATCTTCAGCCCTTGCTCGACAACGAAATCGTTTCTTGCTTCTCGATGACTGAGCCGCAAGGTGGTTCGGACCCGAAAGTCTTCACGGCAAACGCTGTTCTCGATGGCGACGAATGGGTCATCAATGGCGAAAAATGGTTTTCGAGCCATGCGCATCTGGCCAGCTTTCTTATCACCATGGTGGTCACCGATCCGGAAGCTCCACCATACAATCGCCTTTCGACCTTCATCGTTCCCGCAGACACTCCAGGCATCGAGATGATCCGAAACATGCCACATGGCATGAGCAAGCGGCCGGGTCATGCCTATCTGCGCTATAACAATGTGCGCATACCAAAGGATCATCTGCTTGGCCCGCGCGGCGGCGGCTTCGTGGTTGCGCAAACTCGGCTCGGCGGCGGTCGCATCCATCATGCGATGCGCACGCTCGCGCAATGCCAGAAGGCGCTATCCATGATGTGCGAGCGCGCGCTCAGTCGCCACACCCAGGACAGCCTTCTTGCAGAAAAACAACTTGTGCAGGCGATGATCGCGGATAGCTGGGCCGACATCGAACAGTTTCGCCTTCTTCTGCTCCAGACGGCCTGGAAGATCGATCACTATCAGGATTACCTGAAGGTCCGCAAAGATATCTCGGCCATCAAGATGCTGGCGCCCAAGGTGCTTCACGATGTGTCCGCAAGATGCCTTCAGATTCACGGCTCGCTGGGTATCACACCGGACATGCCAATCACCAATCTGGTCCTCGAAAGCTTCCACATGGGGCTCGCCGATGGGCCCACAGAAGTGCACAAGATCACGGTCGCCAAGCAGGTGTTGCGCAACTATCGCGGAACGAAGGAGAAATTTCCCACCGAGTACATTCCCTTTCGCGAGGCAAAAGCGGCAAAGAAATATCCGAAAGCCGCGGCAAGCAAGAAGCACGCAGCAGAATGAGCGAAGGCGACGATTTTCTGACCGTTGCGAAGGTGCAGGATTTACCTGAGGACGGTCAGAAGACGATTTCTGTCGACGGCAAGCCTGTCCTGCTTTGCAAATCGGAAGGTCAGTATTTCGCCGTGCAAAATCGTTGCACTCACGATATGGAGCCGCTCACGGGCGGCACCGTGCGGAAGTGCACGATCGTGTGCCCTATCCACGGGGCACGTTTCAGTTTGCGCAGTGGCGTGCCGTTCGGTCCGCCCGCTTTTGAGGCATTGGCGATCTACGAGACTCGCGTCAACGGCGATGCAATCCAGGTGAACCGGCACCCGAAGCCGGCCGGGTAGAATTCGTTGACAAACAGAAAGCAAATTCATGGCATCTAGCGACAAGCCAAGCACCGAAGCACTGAAGGGCATTCTGGACCGGCTGGGCCTTCCATCGGTAAAGCGGCACATCCTTCTCTGCGCCGATCAAACCAAACCCAAATGTTGCGACAAGGATCTGAGTATCCAGTCATGGGACTATCTGAAGCGCCGCTTGTTTGAACTCGGTCTGGTAGGACAGGGAGGTGTCTTCCGCACCAAGGCGAATTGCCTTCAGGTTTGCCAGGGCGGGCCTATCGCGGTCGTTTATCCCGAAGGCATCTGGTATCGCGGATGCACGACCGAAGTGCTCGAGCGCATTATTCAGGAACATCTGATCGGTGGTCGTCCGGTCGAAGAATTCGTCATCGCGCGCAGGGCACTGGAGCCGGTACATGTGTGATTGCCCAGTCACTACAGATGCGGATGCCTGCAAACACGCAGTGCGTCAGACCTATATGCAATTGCGGCGCAGGGGCATCGAGGAAAGTGGAGCTTTCCGTTCGGCTTTGAACGTGCTCCGGCTGCGGCACAAGAATCTCGGGCCGAACGATGCGGGCTATCTGGTTGCTTCTTGGCTTGCTGAGGAAGACGGCGAGATGCCTGCTATCTCTTCAGTGTAGTTGGAGACAGGTATGGCAGAGGCAATTGGTTCAACGGAAGCTTCCCAGCCGGTACGAGAAGCGCATCGCTTCGATGAGACGAGTCTTGCCGATTATCTCTCGAAGAACCTCGACGGCTTTTCGGGCCCCCTTAGCGTCCGCCAATTCGCTGGCGGTTTGTCAAATCCCACTTACCTGCTAGAAACGCCTGCCCGGAAATACGTTCTACGGCGCAAACCGCCCGGCGTATTGCTTAAATCGGCCCATGCCGTTGATCGCGAATTCCGGGTGATGTCGGCGCTGCACAAAGTTGGTTTCCCGGTGCCTCGCCCACATCTGTTGTGCGACGATGACTCGGTTATTGGCACGATGTTCTTCGTCATGGAGCATATTCCGGGCCGGATCTTCATCGATTGCACGATGCCGACCATCTCGCGCGCGGAAAGGGCGGCAGTCTTCGATTCGGTCAACGAAACGCTGGCGAAGCTGCACGGCGTGAAACTCAAGGAAACGGGTCTGGATGATTACGGCCGTCCGGGGAATTATTTCGGCCGCCAGATTTCACGCTGGAGCACGCAATATCAGCAGTCCAAGACCCAAGATATTCCGGAAATGGACAAGTTGATGGCCTGGCTTCCGGGCGCCGTGCCGCCAGAAAGCAAGCCCTCTCTCATCCACGGCGACTTCTCTTTCCACAATGTCCTTATCCATCCCACCGAGCCGCGCGTGGTTGCTGTGGTGGATTGGGAATTGTCCACGCTTGGCGATCCGCTTGGCGATCTCACCTACCACGCGATGGAATGGTACCGCCCCCCCGGCGTTGACGGACGCGGCACGTTGCGTGGAGCCGATTTGAGTGCGCTCGGCGTGCCAACGCTCGAAGAATATGTTGCGCGCTATTGTGAACGCATGGGCTTTGCGCCGATTGAAAATCTTTCTTTCTACCGCGCCTACAACCTTTTTCGTGTCGCTGCTATCGTTCAAGGTGTCGTCGGACGCGCAGCCACCGGCGCCTCGGCAAATGATCCAAGCGAACATGCCTGGCGCGTACGCCCTCTTGCAGTTGCGGCATGGGAAGAAGCACGGAAGGCGGGTGCGATTTAGTTCCGCCGGTAGACAATGCGGCCGTCGATGATGGTTACCGCAACTGCTTCGGCCTGAAAGTCCGCGAATATGCCCCGCAAAGGGTCACGAAGGAGGCACAGATCGGCTGCTACGCCGATGCAAACGCGGCGCGGCGCGGCTCCGGGTTTATGCGGGTCCTTGAGATAGAGATTCAACGCTTGCTGGGACGAAAGGCGCTCGTCTTTGCCTATGGGTATGCCGTCGCGCGTTACCCGCTGCACGGCAGAACGCATGGCTGCCCACGGATCAACGGTCGAATAGGGCGCATCCGAACTCCCCGCCAGGCCGATACCGAACTCAATCAGGCTCGCCGCGCGATAGAGAGAGCCAATATCTTCTTCTTCGACGTCGCGCAGATAACGATCGCCGCGCTCGAAAACAAAAGCCGGCTGCGTCACCACAGTCAGGCCCAGCGACGCAACTTGCTCGATCGCTTCCCGGGAAATAACGCCCCCGTGCTCGATACGGTCGCCGTCGCCCGAACCCGCAGTCGCGAATGCCGCCAGCGTGAAGGCGAGTTCTACAGCCGTGACACAATGAACCGCTACGGCACGTTTACATCGTCGTGCCACTTCGATTTGCCGCGTCATACACTCAATAGTCGGCAGGCTTGCATCGTCTAGCAATATCTTTACTGGCCCTACGACGTACTCCGCAGCCGCAGAAAGCGCTCCCCCGCTCATCAACATCGCCCGTTGCGGCAATGCTCCGGCTTGTATTTCCTGGGCGATGTGCGCCACAGATGCCGCATCGTTTGTCACGCTTGCATCAGTGATGGAGGTGACACCAAGCGCCGCCATCTTTCGTCCAATCGGGCGCAGGGAAGGAGGCGTTCGCTTGAGGCGAGTGTTGAGCCATGCATCGCCGCGCCATATCCGCCCAGTGGCCGCTCCGTTTTCGTTTCGCTCAACACATTCCGGCCAGTCTGTGCCATCAAGAACTTGGTCGAGCGCAGCGGAATTCAACAGCCAAAAAACTCCGCTCTGGTGCTGCACTCGTATGGGGTGGTGAGGCGCCAGCCGGTCGAGCGTCGCGCGATCCAACGGCCCATTCGTGCTTTCATGATAGCCAGTGACCCGTAGCCATGCTCCCGGTTCAAGTCTCGACACAGCGTCTTTCATATACTGCGCAAGGCCTTCAGAGGTTCTCGCATCGTCAATATTCAGCGAATGAGCTTGTGCGGCCAGCGAAAGAAGATGAAGGTGCTGATCCGCGAGCCCTGGTATGAGCGCACCCCCGTTACCGTCGATCTCTTCCCGCCCGCGTAATCGCTCCGGCGCGATCTCCACGATCTGGCCGGCTTGAACGGCCACATTCAGACTCGCTCGCCCATCGATCTCAACATTTCGGATGACAAGATCGAACACGGATCAGTCCTGAGGAATAAGTTTGTGCGCCACTCCGGCCGCGGTTCGAGCGAGGGAAGCATCCACCATGTAGCCGCCGCCCATCGAAAGCGCTTCGAATGCGGCGGCCGCCGCTGCCAATCCTGTCAGCGGATCGGCAATCGCATCGCCGAAAAACAATGGCCTGCCCTCGGACCAACGCACAAGTCCGCCAGCGGCGGCTGCGTCATCACCAAATGCCACTCGGCCCGCACCGCCGTCGCGCCAGCCATATCCCGTGATCGCGACCCAGACCAAAGCTTGGTTGTTGCGAAAGATGTCCGCTGGAAGCATATCAAGTTGTTCGAAAGCGCGCGGCCGGGCGCTTGTAATCAACACATCGGCCGCCAGAATTTCAGAACGCAACCTTTGTACGTCGGCCGCCTTGCCGAAGTCGAGCGAGAGATGCGATTTCATTCCGTTCAGCCGCTTGTAGAAGGCGCCCCCATCCGGTCGCGTGGTACTATCGATTTTGAGAACGTCTGCGCCTGCCTCGGCAAGGATCGCGCCGCAAAGAGGGCCCGCCCAAAGTGCCGAAAGGTCGATCACCCGAAGAGGCAACGATTTGGCCGGTCCGCTCTCGTGGCCTCCCATATGCATAAGCGGTGCATTTGTTTCTGTTGAGGCGATCGTTCCCACCCCTGCGACAGCAAGGCCAATCTGCTGACCGGCCCCCACCAAGTCAGTCGCCTGATGATCGCGCGCAGCTTCAGCGATTGCCGACCATGGTTCCGTGTCCAAGGTGCAATCGATCCATGCGGGCAACAATTCGAAATCGCTTTCGCGTGGCAGGTTCACGGCGATCCAACCATCGCGCGCTTCTACCATTCGGGAAGACCGGTTGGCCGACCAAACGCCTGGCAACGAGAGGGGAAGATAGGCGGAGCGCTCGGTCAATATACTTTCGTGCAAGTGCACCGCTTTCCCAATGCGCGTGGAATCCTTCGCGATCAGTTCTGCCAGATGCGCAAACGCTTCGCTGACCACTATGTCCACCGAGCACGTCATGCAATTTCGTCGATCAGGCCCCAGTCAAGGGCCGTCTTTGCATCGATCTTTTCGCCTGAGAGCGCGAAAAAACAGGTCCGATGTCTGCCGATCCGCCGCGTGATCGTCACCGTTCCGCCCGCACCAGGGATGAGGCCCATGGAAATCTCGGGCAATTTGAACCAGCTATCGCGCGCCGCAACAATCTTCGAAGCCGCTGCCGGCAGTTCGATACCCGCGCCGATACATGCGCCCTGTACAAAGGCCGTCACCCGTGTCGAGAGCCTGTGCAGCAAGCTGACGGGTGATTGCTGCATGCGGATCGAATGTGCCACAGCAACGTCTTCGGCCGTTCCGAATTCGTCGAGATCCCCCCCCGCACAGAACGAGGGGCCTTCGCCAAGAAATGCAATTTGGCGGCGATCCGATTCGGCGAGAGCGAATTCAAATGCCTCGACCAATTCATCCCTCATGCGGGAATCCAGCGCGTTACGCGCCTCCGGCCGGGAAAGCACGATGCGCAAGGCGTTCCCCATTTCGAGCTTCACCCGGAGTGCTGTGGAAACCTGTTGCTTCCTACGCGGCGTCGCGGCACGCCAGCGGCCGAACTCCCCGCCCGCAAGCAGCATCGAATAGGCGAGTGATTCCATGTTGAGCGCGGCATCAAATCCGATGTCGGCGCTATTGCGTAGAAGCGAGAAAAGTGTTGTCGCCGCCACCGGATTTTTTGCGATCGCATCACGCAGGCAGGCGATTGTCCTGTCCACGTCGCACGTGCCGACCCATGGTCTGGGAGGGGTGACATCCTCGCACAGCAAAATATCGAATGCGGCGTGATCGTCGCAAACACTGGCCATACCGCGCCGAACGCCGACGACGACTCTGCCCGGAGAAAAGCCAGCTTCGCTGCCGGTCAAATCGACGGCCTCAAGCCCGTTGTCGCGGCGCTTCGTCAGACCGCTAACCACAATTGTTCCTCCTCCAGCATCCGATCTTACGCACAAAAACGACCTAATGGCATGGTTTCCCGGCCTTTCTGCATGGTCGCGTCAAAAAAGGGCTGGACAAAGCGGGGGCCTCATCCGAAAAACATGCGCCTGATTACCATATTATGGGATGGTCTTGAGGCGGGACCAATTAATGTTAAGTTGACGCCGAAAACAATCTCGACGTCAGCCACCCAAAAGACCGTCAGGGAGGTTTGCGATGCGAACGAGAAAATCCGGGCCGTTGGAAGGCCTTCGCGTTGTCGTACTGCCCTGGCATATGTCGGCCAAGGTTGCGGCGATGCTGCTCGCGGACAATGGCGCAACTGTCGTGGAATTGACCAAGTCGGAGGGGGAACCCGAACCGGGATGGGAATTGGCCGAAGGGGTCTGGCAGCGCGGCAAGGACATCGTACCGTTCGAGGGCAAGGAGCAACTTGCCAGACTCATCGCCGCCGCCGACGTTTTCATCAGCGATTATCACAACAGCGAGCTCGCAGAGCTGGGCGCGAACCCAGACGATCTTTCTGCCAAATGTCCCAAGCTCGTATGCCTGCAGATTTCGGGATATGGCCGCGATTCCGTTCGTGAGAAGGATGCCTGGTCGGAGGTCCTCGTCTGGGCTCATCTCGGTTTTTACCAGCGTCAGGCGGGCACCCGCGAAGGCCCGAAAATGCCCACCTTCCCGGCCGGGAGTTATGCCACCGCCTTCAACAGCCTGACGGCCATCCTCACCGCGCTCCATGTGCGCAACGCCACGGGCCGTGGACAGGTTGTCGAAACCTCGATTGCCGATGGTCTGGCCTCGCAACAGGGAATGATGTGGTACTGGTCGGAACTCGATTCCGCACCCGATACACCCATTAACATCAGCAAGGGCGGCATGGGCCGCCTCGTTCTGGAGGCCTATCTCTGCGCCGATGCGGAATGGGTGCATGTCCACAGCGGATCGAAAGGCGGTTTCTCGAGGTTGATGGCGCTGGCCGGCCTTCAGGAGCAGATCCCTCCTATTCCGACCGATGCGGCATCCGAAATCGGTCAGCCCATCGAGCCGTGGCAGATCGAATTGATCCACGAGACCCTGCCGGTGATGTTCGCCGGTAAGACGCGAGCGGAATGGCTCAAAATACTTCGCGATCTCGACATTCCGGTGATGCCCGATCTTCTGCCCGGCGAAATCTATGTCGATCCGCAGGTATTGGAAAATCAGCTTTCCACGCTTGTCGAACTGCCGTCCGGCGAAACCGTTCGTGCGGGTGGCGCCGTGGTGAAGTTCTCTGAGACAGTGTCCTCGCCGGCCATCATCGCGCAACGCAAAATCAGCACTGACGAAGCACTTGCTGATCTAAAGACGGCGGCAGCACGCACGCCTGCGGTCAAAGAGGGGAAAGGCGATCCTTCCGGCCAGTTCCCGCTTAAAGGATTCAAGATCGTCGATTTCGGCGTGTTCTTCGCCGGTCCATTTGCCAGCCGCCTGCTCGCGGATTTGGGCGCCGACGTCATCAAGATCGAGAACCTCGCCGGTTGTCCCATGCGTCCCGTATCTGGGGGCCGCTATTTCAATGCCGCCAACCATCACAAACGCACGCTGGCGCTCAACCTGAAGACACCGGAATCGCGCCCCATCATCGAAAAGCTCGTCAAATGGGCAGATGTGGTGCAGCACAATCTGCGCCCAGGCGTCGCGGAATCGCTCGGCATGGGCTATGAAGATCTTCGCGATATGAAGCCGGGACTGATCTATTGTCATTCTCCCGCGTTCGGGTCTCTTGGTCCTTATCGCGGCTATCCGGGCTTTGAACCGCTGTCTTCCGCCGTCACGGGCCTGATGATGCGTCATGCCGATTGCAAATATGCCGGTCCCTACTACGCGATCGGCAGCATGGATCCCGGTAACGGCCTTCTGGGCGCGGCCAGCATCATGATGGCGCTTTACCACCGCGATCGCACAGGCGAAGGCCAATTCATCGAATGCCCGCAAACCGGCTCCGCGATCCTCAGCACGCTCGACACCGTGATGCGGGAAGACGGTACCATTCAGGACCCGCTTGCCGTCGACGAAGAGCAATACGGTTTCTCGTGGTGGTCGCGTCTCTATCAATGCCGTGAAAGCTGGCTTGTCGTGCACGGCTGGTCGGCGCCTGCCCGCAAGGCGCTGCTTGCAATAACCGGTGCGAACGAAGCAAACGCCATAGAAAATATTTCGAACTGGGCCGCCCAACTATCCGCAGACGAAGCCGTCGCCCAATTGCGAAAGGCTGGCATACCGGTCGAAAAGATCGGCAGGCCGTACAAGGGCGACAATTATTTCTTCGATGAAGAAAACGTCCGCCTCAACCGCGTTATCGAATTCACCAACCACCCGCGCTGGGGCCGTTATCGCGATCTGGGCCAGTTCTGGCGGTTTTCGGCATCTCCTCTGCGCTTGCCGAAAGACGGTCATTTCGTTCCGGAGATCGGTTCCTATTCGCGCCAGATACTCGGCGAGCATGGATTCAGCGACGCGGAGATCGACCAGCTTATCGCCAAGCGCGTCGTGGGCGCACCGCAAGAAAGCGAGCGCCCGCGCGACAAGCGTGAGTTGGCGGCCACTTGATACCCAAGGGAGAAGAGTTCGTTATGGAGTTAAAGCCGGGATCGCGCTGGAAGAGCGCGGTTTGCACGACCGAAGTGGTTGTCGTTCGCCCTCCGAAGACCGCTGTCACGCTGGAATGTGGCGGCGTTGCCATGGTGGCGCAGAACGATACCGTACCGGCAGGTGCCACAATCGCTCCGGAGCACAAGAATGGCACATTGATCGGCAAGCGTTACACAGATTCCGAAACCATGTTGGAAGTGTTGTGCGCGAAGGCCGGCGAAGGCTCTCTTTCTGCTAACCGGCAGCCGTTGGCGATCAAAGACGCCAAGCGGCTGCCATCATCGGATTGAAGGCACAACGTGAACGTCCCGCTTCTGCTGGAAATGGCTGCGGAATGTCTGGGTGATCGGCCAGCGCTGGGCAGCCGCGATGCGCCCGTCAGCTACGGCGAATTGCAGCACTATGCCAAAAATGCGGCCGCGCAGCTGAAAGATATCCCTGCCGAACGCATAGCTTACATCGGCCTGAATTCATCTTCGGTTGCAGTGGCACTGTTCGCCGCGGGGATGATGGGGCGGGCATTCGCGCCTTTGAACTACCGGCTGCCTGATACAGATCTGGGCCGCCTTGTTGCGCGCACTGCACCATCCATCGCTATCATAGACGACGATATGGCGTCGCGCGTTCCGCCGATTGAAGGCGTTACCGTGTTGACGCGCAGCCAGTTCGATGCGCTCGCTCAAAAACCCGTATTTGACGGTTCGGAGGACCCAGTCGAGGAGGATGGTGTTGCAATCGTGCTCTTCACTAGCGGCACCACGGGTGAGCCCAAGGCCGCGACACTCAAGCACCGCCACCTGGTCTCCTACGTCATTTCCACAATCGAACTGGGATCTGCCGAATCAGATGAAGCCGCCTTAGTGTCGGTTCCCCCCTATCACATCGCTGGTATCTCAGCCTTGCTTACGGGAATCTATGCTGGCCGGCGCATCGTTCACCTATCCGCCTTTTCCGAGAAGGATTGGGTAGACACCGTCAATTCGGAAGGTGTCACTCACGCCATGGTGGTGCCGACCATGTTCCAACGCATTCTCGACGAGATGGAGCGGAGCAAGATCGGACTGCCCAGTTTGCGGCACCTTTCCTATGGCGGCGGGCGCATGCCGCTGGCGGTTATCGAGCGCGCGATGCGTCTGTTGCCCAATGTCGATTTCGTCAACGCTTATGGGTTGACCGAAACCAGTTCCACCATCGCCGTTCTCGTGCCCGAAGACCATCGCAAGGCGTTTCAATCCGACGATCCGGCGGTGAAGCGGCGCCTCGGCTCGGTCGGAAAGCCTTTACCTCACATAGAACTCGAAGTTCGCGACAGCGAAGGAGAGCCCGTGGCAGCGGGCGTGGCGGGCGAGATTTGGGTCCGTGGGGATCAGGTCTCCGGGGAATATATCGGCCGTAAGGCTTTGCGAGGCGACGGCTGGTTTCCCACCAATGACGGGGGATGGCTCGACGAAGACGGCTTTTTGTTCATAGACGGCCGGTTGGACGACGTGATCGTGCGAGGCGGCGAAAACATCTCTCCCGGCGAGATCGAAGACGTGCTGCGTGCCCATCCTGCGGTAGCAGATGTTGCTGTCCTCGGCGTCCCGGACCAGCAGTGGGGTGAACGCATTGTCGCAGCGGTGGTCCTGAAAGCCGATACATCGGAGGATGCCCTCCAGCAATGGACCCGCCGGCGGCTGCGTTCGACCAAAACCCCCGATTCGATATTCTTTCGGACGGCGCTTCCCTATAACGATACCGGCAAGGTCCTTCGTCGGGTACTGCAGGCGGAATTTGGCAAGTCGGCAGCGGTAGCGCATACTATTTAAGGGCCGTATACATATAGAGACGTGCGAATCGGGATTTTTTCCGTGACGTACGGGTGGGGACTCGAATTGGCAAAGGGCACAACCAAGAAACGCAAGTCAGGATCGTCGGCCCCGAAAGCGCGACCGATCCGGCGAATTCAGAGAAGTTTAAAGACAGCTGAGATTATTGCCCGCGATATCGTTCGCGACATTGCCGAGCGTCGACTGAAAGCTGGCACAGCGCTTCCTCACGAAACGACCATGATGGAGCAATATGGCGCCGGCCGTGCATCCATCCGGGAGGCGTTGCGGATACTGGAAGCGCAGGGACTTATCTATCTCAAACCCGGCCGTAACGGTGGCCCGGTTCTCGCGGAAACCGGGCCCGAACAATTGGGCCGCTTTCTGACCCTCTTCCTGCGCCTCTCCCACGCAACATATGGCGACCTCGCGGAGTTCATGCTCACGGTCAGTCCGCGATTGGCCGAAGCGGCCGCTGCCAATCCCGATCGTCAGGCGGTGCGAGATTCCATCAAATTGACCGGCCGCAATCCCTGCGCTTTCACATACTCGACGCCCGGCAATCCTGCCGATTTAGGACCCCATTCGATGATCAATCGGCTTGCTGAAAGCCCTGTGCTTAGCATGTTCGCCGATGCCGTCGATGCGGTTTTCAATGCGCATACACTAGCCATTACGAAGGGCGAAGATTTTCTGGATATCGCCGAAGCCGATCATCACGCCATTGCGGTCGCTGTCGTCGAGGGTAAGCCCGATCGTGCCCGTCAACTCATGAAAAAGCATATTGAGCGCATTCTTGAATACACGCGGACGCGCGCACCCCACATCTTCGATCAGCGCATCGAGTGGCAATAAATCTCAGGCCAGCATTCGTTTCAGGAAGTCCAAAATCTTCTTCTCGAATACGGCATTGTTGTCGCCGACCACCATGTGACCTGCGTCCCTGACGGACGTTGTTTCGAGTTGGGGGATGAATTTTCGCAAGGCGTTTTCGCCTTCTTCGTCGATGACGTCGCTTCGCAGGCCCCGCACCAGAAGAGTGGGAACGGTGATGTTTTTTGCGGCTTCCTGCAATTCGTCCTTCGGCATCACCGGTACACCGTCTTCAGAGGGACGACTTAACATTGCGGGA
>CAZTCU010000014.1:10069-23217 GCA_964612235.1 uncultured Rhizobium sp. | reverse complement strand
CGTTCTGGCTCGCCGCACCCGCGCCGGTCGCAATCGCCAGCGGGAACACACCGGCGATGAAGGCAAGCGAGGTCATCAGGATCGGCCGCAATCTCAGCCGCGACGCGCTGAGGGCCGCTTCGCGGGGTTTGATGCCTTGGCGCTCCGCGGCTTCGGCGAATTCCACGATCAGGATCGCGTTCTTCGCCGACAAGCCCATCGTGGCGAGCAAGCCGACCTGGAAATAGATGTCGTTGTAGAGTCCGCGCAATGTCGCGGCGAGGATCGCGCCGATGATGCCGAGCGGCACCACCAGCATCACAGCAACCGGGATCGACCAGCTTTCATAAAGGGCCGCCAGACACAGGAACACCACAAGCAGCGAAAGCGCATAGAGCGCGGGCGCCTGCGAACCGGAGATCCGCTCCTGATACGAAATGCCAGTCCACTCGTAACCGACGTCCTTGCCCAGCTTTCCGACCAGCTTGGCGATCTCGTCCATCGCCGCACCCGAACTCTTGCCCGGCGCGGGCTGGCCCTGGATGTCCAGCGATGGCAGTCCGTTAAAGCGTTCGAGTTTCGCCGGACCCAACTCCCACCTGCTGTTGGCGAAAGAGGAGAACGGCGCCATCTCTCCGGAAGACGAGCGCACATACCAGCGGTTCAGATCTTCCGGCGCCATGCGGAACGGCGCATCGCCCTGCATGTAGACGCGCTTGACGCGGCCGCGGTCGATGAAGTCGTTGATGTAGTTGCCGCCCCACGCCGCGCTCAGCGTGCTGTTGATGTCGGCCACCGAAACGCCCAGCGCATTGGCCTTTGCCTGGTCGATGTCGATATGAAGCTGCGGCGTGTCGTCGAGCCCGTTGGGGCGCACCGCCATGAGCAGCGGATCCTGTGCGGCCATCGCCAGCAACTTGTTGCGCGCCGCCATCAACCCGTCATGGCCGAGATTGCCGCGGTCTTCGAGTTCGAGATCGAAGCCCGACGCGATGCCCAGTTCCTGCACCGCCGGCGGCACCAGCGCGAACACCTGCGCGTCGCGGATCTGCGAGAACTTCATCATCGCATTGCGCGCCACCGTCTGCGCGCTGTCGGGCCGGTCGTCCCAGTTCTTCAGATGCACGAACGAAATGCCGGAATTCTGTCCGGGGCCGGCGAAGCTGAAACCCACCACGATGAACGCGACGTCGACATTGTCTTTCTCGTCGACCAACCAGTGATGCTCGATCTGCTTGGCCACTTCGAGCGAACGCGATTGCACCGCCCCCGCCGGCAGCGTGAACTGCGCCAGCACCGAACCCTGGTCTTCCTCCGGCAGGAAGCCTGTCGGCAACCGGATGAACAGCGCGATCATGGCCAGCACGATCAGCCCGTAGATGATCATTGCCGGACGTATCCTGCTGAACGATTTTTCGACCGTCCTCTGATAGCGCTCGCGCAAATCTTCGAACGTGCGGTTGAACCAGTTGAAGAACTTCCCGTGCGCGTGCCCGCCGTCCTTGGGGATCGGCTTCAGAAGCGTCGCGCACAAGGCGGGCGTCAACACCAGCGCCACGAAGATCGACAGCACCATCGCCGATACGATCGTCACGGAGAACTGCCGATAGATCACACCCGTCGATCCGCCGAAGAACGCCATCGGCAGGAACACCGCCGTCAGCACCAGTGCGATACCGACCAGTGCGCCAGTGATCTCGCCCATGGATTTGATGGTGGCTTCCTTGGGCGGGAGTCCTTCCTCGCGCATGATGCGCTCGACGTTCTCCACCACCACGATGGCGTCGTCGACCAAAAGCCCGATGGACAACACCAGCGCAAAAAGCGTCAGCGTATTGATCGAGAACCCAGCCGCCGCCAGCACGCCGAACGTGCCCAGCAGCACGACCGGCACCGCGATGCCGGGGATCAAGGTCGTGCGCCAGTTCTGCAGGAACACGAACATCACCAGGATGACGAGCAGGATCGCCTCGACCAGTGTCTTCACGACTTCATGGATCGAAAGGCGAATGAACGTCGTGTTGTCGACGGGGAAGCCCAGCTTCACGCCCGGCGGGAAGCTCGACGAAAGCTCGCGTGCGCGCGCCTTCACGGCATTGGCTGTCGTCAGCGCGTTCGCGCCAGGTGCCAACTGGATCGCCACACCGGCGGCGGGCTTGCCGTTCATGCGGCTGAGAACGGAATAGCTGTCCGCGCCGATCTCCACCCGCGCCACATCGCCCAGCTTCACGACGCCGCCGCTCTGCGCGCTGCGCAGGATGATGTTGCGGAACTGTTCAGGCGTGGTCAGGCGGGATTGCGCGGTGACCGTCGCGTTGAGCTGTTGTCCCTTGACCGATGGCAGTCCGCCGATCTCGCCGGCCGAGACTTGCGTATTCTGCGCCTGCACAGCCGCGCGCACATCGGCCGGCGTCAGGCGAAACGTCTGAAGCTTGTAAGGATCGAGCCAGATGCGCATCGCATACTGCGTACCGAACACCTGTATGTTGCCCACGCCAGGCACGCGCGACAGGGGATCCTGCAGCTTGGTCGCAAGGAAGTCGGAAATGTCGACGTTGGTGTAACGCCCGCTGTCGTCATAAAGCGCGACGATCAGCAGGAAGTTCGATTGCGATTTGGCGACGACGATGCCCTGCTGCTGCACTTCCTGCGGCAGTCGCGTGGTGGCTTGCGTCACCTTGTTCTGCACCTGCACCTGAGCGATGTCCGGATCGGTGCCGGCAGCGAAAGTGGCGGTGATCGTGACCTGTCCCGACGAACTTGAGGACGACGAGAAGTAAAGCAGGTTGTCGACGCCGGTGAGCTGCTGTTCGATCACCTGCGTCACGGAATTCTGCAATGTCTGAGCGGATGCACCCGGATAGAACGCGCTGACATTGACCGCCGGCGGGGCGATGGACGGGTACTGCGCGATCGGCAAGGTGATAATCGACAGGATGCCCGCCATCATGATGACGATGGCGATCACCCAGGCGAAGACCGGACGCTCGATGAAGAACCGCGACATGGGCGCCTAATGTCCCTGAGGGGACGGCCCCGCCGATTTCGAACCCGCCGGCACCGGATGAACGGGCGTGTCGGGCCGTGCGTTCTGCAAACCCTCGACGATCAACCTGTCGCCCGCTTTCAACCCGTCGGTGACAAGCCAGTTGTCGCCCACTGTGCGCGAAACCTTCAGCACGCGAAGCCGCACCACGTTCTTATCGTCCACGATCAGCGCGGTCGGCTCGCCCTTTTCGTTGCGGCTCACTCCGCGCTGCGGAGCCAGTATCGCGTTCCGGCTGACGCCTTCGATGATTTTGGCGCGCACATACATGCCCGGCAGCAGCAATCCGTCCGGATTGGGAAAGCGGGCGCGCAACGTCACCGCCCCGGTGGTCGGATCGACGGTGACTTCGCTGAATTCGAACGTACCCTCGCGTCCATATTCGGTGCCGTCATCGAGCACCAGCGTCGCGCGTGCCGTTGCCGGCGCATCGCGGCTCACTTGGCCTTGCGCCATCGCGCGTTTCAGCGCGACGAGTTCGGAGCTCGACTGGTTGATATCGACATAAATCGGATCGAGCGTTTGGATGGTGGTGAGCGGGTCGGCCTGATTGGCCGTCACCAGCGCGCCTTCCGTAAACAGCGAACGCCCGATGATGCCGGAGATCGGCGCATTGACGTGCGTGTAGTCGAGATTGATGCGCGCCGTCTCCACATTCGCGGCGGCTTCTTTGTAAGCGGCACGCGCATCGTCATAGTCTTGCGGCGCAATGGCATTCTGTTTGACGAGCGCTGCGTAGCGATCGGCCTTTGCCTTCGCGGTCCCCAGCGTCGCAGCTGCGTTGTCGTAAGCCGCTTGATAAGGTTTGGGATCGATCTGATATAACGGTTGCCCTGCAACCACCTTACCGCCTTCCTTGAACAGGCGTGCCTGAATGATTCCGTTGACCTGCGGACGCACTTGTGAAGCCGCGTAAGGCGATGTGCGCCCCGGCAATTCCACCTCGAGCTCTGCCTGTTGCGGCTTGATCGTCACCACGCCCACTTCGGGCAGCGGGCGTTGTCCCCCATCGTTACGACTGCAAGCGGCGGTCATCGCCAGCAATGCGGCGACGAAAATTGTCCGGCTGACGTGCCGCATACTTGCACCTGTCATTCGTTGATTTCGGCAGTCACATTGATGATTGTGACAACGTCTCTGCGGACGTTCCGGCTTCTTATTTTGCAGGTGCAAAGGCGTCAAGGAACAGTTCCCCTCCTCACACGCATGTCACCTGTGCATGATGGTGAATGGCGCGGTCATGTTGCCGGCGAAATCGAGCATTTTATCCAAGCGCCCAAAGCCGCTAACGTCGGTGCAGCGGAGGGGGTGGTATGACGGAAGGCCGAAAAAGGCGGCGACGGGGCGGACGAGGCAGCCGATTTGGGCATCCCCCTGTCTTCGCGGTCTTGGACCTCGGCACCCACAACTGCCGCCTCCTGATCGCCCGACCCGAACAGGGTGGAAAGTTCCGGGTGGTCGATTCTTTTTCCCGGATTGTGAGATTGGGGGAGGGGGTGGCTCAGACGGGCAACCTCACCGACGCTGCCATTGGCCGGACCTTGGCCGCCCTTAAGGTTTGCGCCAACCGCATCCGCGCAAATCATGCCACTCATGTGCGCGCCATAGCGACCGAAGCCTGCCGCAGGGCAGCCAACGCCGATGTCCTGCTTGATCGCGCGAAGACCGAGACCGGCATCCAATTGAAGGTGCTGACAGCCGATGAGGAAGCACATCTGGCCGCGACCGGCTGTGCACCGCTGATCGGCAGGCGTTACGAAGGTGCGCTGATCTTCGATATTGGTGGCGGATCGACCGAAGCGATCTGGATGCAGCGCGACAGCCAGGCAATGAAGGTGCGAAAGGCCATCTCCGTTCCTGCAGGTGTCATCACTATCGCCGAACATCAACCCGGTCCGATGACACGCATGCGCTACGAAAAAATCTTCTCCGAGATGTTCGAGCGTTTTGCAGATGTGCGGGCGGAGATGGATAAGATCGCTGCCTTCGATCCCGCCAAACACCATCTGCTTGGCACGTCGGGAACGGTAACGACATTGGCGGGTATTGCTCTGGGTCTGCCACGTTACATCCGTGCGAAGGTCGATGCGAGTTGGCACGAGAGCGTTGCCATCCTGAAGATCGCAGACGACATCGCCGGTTTCGATCATCAACAACGTGCGAAATTGGGTTGTGTCGGCCCGGAACGGGCGGAACTGATTGTGCCGGGCTGTGCCATTTTTAGTGCCATCCACGCCCACTGGCCCTGCGCCGAATTGCGCGTCGCCGATCGGGGTCTGCGAGAGGGTATGCTGCGCGAAATGATGGACGCACATAGATGACAGAGCGTGGGTCTGGCCGCGGCGGAGATCGGGTGCGCGTGAAAAGCGGCAAGGGACGCACCGTCTCCTCGCGTCGTTGGCTCGAGCGGCAGCTGAACGATCCGTATGTTCATGCGGCAAAAAGCAAAGGTTATAGAAGCCGCGCGGCCTTCAAGCTGATCGAACTCGATTCCAAATTTCACTTTTTGAAGAAGGGCGCACGCGTGCTCGATCTGGGTGCGGCGCCGGGTGGTTGGACTCAGGTTGCGGCGCAACGCATCGGTGAGACCGGTCACATCGTTGCGATCGACATTTTGGAAATGGAGCCGATGCCTGGGGTCGAAATCTTCCATGCGGACCTCACCGATCCCGAAATCCCCGCGCAATTGAAACAAGCATTGCGCGGAGCGGCGGATGTCGTGTTGTCCGACATGGCGGCCTCAACGACCGGCCATCGTGCCACCGATCACCTACGTACGATTGCCTTGCTCGAAGCGGCCATCGATCTTGCGGAAGATGTTTTGAAGCCCGGCGGAATATTTATCGGAAAGGCGTTCCAAGGAGGCGCCACGGGCGATTTGCTCGCCCGCATCAAGAAGAGCTTCCGGGACGTCAAACACGTCAAGCCGCCTGCGAGCCGTGCCGAATCTGTCGAACTTTATCTTATTGCTCAAGGATTTAAGGGGCGGGTCCAGGGGTAACCTTGCCCTCACTTGCGGAATCGGAAACCCGCTGGTAAAGGCTCGGCGCTCAAAGAGGCTCTGTTTAAGGACGTGCCCTGAGCATCCGCGAAGCTCTTACGTTTGACGATGTGCTGCTGGTTCCAGCAGCCTCGGAAGTCCTGCCGGGTCAGGTGGATACGCGGACCCGGCTCACCAAGACGGTCGAACTCGGCATCCCCCTCATTTCCGCTGCAATGGACACGGTCACCGAGGCCGGTCTCGCCATCGCCATGGCGCAAGCCGGCGGCATCGGCGTGATCCACAAGAACCTCGGCATCGAAGAACAGGCAGAGCAGGTTCGCCGGGTAAAGAAGTTCGAAAGCGGCATGGTGGTGAATCCGGTCACCATAGCCCCCGACGCCACGCTCGCCGATGCGCTTGCGTTGATGCAGCGTTATTCGATCTCCGGCATTCCCGTGGTGGAAGGCGCGAACGGCAAGGGCGCAGGTAAACTCGTCGGTATTCTCACCAATCGAGACGTACGGTTTGCCAACGATCTTCGCCAGCCCGTGCATGAATTGATGACGAAGGACAAGCTCGTCACCGTGCGCGAAGGAGTGAAGCCGGAAGAGGCCAAGCGCCTGCTTCATCAACACCGCATCGAAAAGATTCTTGTTGTCGACGATGCCTATCGCTGCGTCGGTCTCATCACCGTGAAAGATATCGAAAAGGCACAGAAATATCCCAACTCCGCGAAGGATGAACGTGGCCGTTTGCGCGTTGCCGCGGCAACAGGGGTGGGCGATGACGGATTCAAACGTGCCCTCGCGCTGATCGAAGCCGAATGCGATGTGGTCGTCGTCGACACCGCGCACGGCCATTCGAGGGGCGTGCTCGATTCCATCACCCGCATCAAGAAAGAATCGAACTACACGCAGATTCTCGCAGGTAACATTGCTACCTCGGACGGCGCCAAGGCGCTGATTGATGCGGGCGCGGATGCGGTGAAGGTTGGTATTGGTCCGGGCTCCATTTGCACCACGCGCATCGTCGCCGGCGTTGGCGTTCCGCAATTGACCGCGGTAATGGATGCTGTCTCGGCCGCGCGCGCGGCGGGCGTCCCCGTGGTTGCCGATGGCGGCATCAAATATTCTGGCGATCTCGCCAAGGCGATTGCCGCAGGCGCCAACGTTGCCATGGTAGGATCGTTGCTCGCAGGTACGGAAGAAGCGCCGGGCGAGGTGTTCCTGTATCAGGGCCGCTCCTACAAAGGCTATCGCGGTATGGGATCTGTCGGCGCAATGGCGCGGGGAAGTGCGGATCGCTACTTCCAGGCCGAAGTGAACGACACGTTGAAGCTTGTTCCGGAAGGTGTCGAAGGTCAGGTGCCCTACAAGGGGCCCGTTTCAAATGTCGTGCATCAGGCGATCGGTGGTTTGCGCGCTGCGATGGGGTACACCGGCTGCAAGACCATCGAAGATTTCCACAAGAAGGCGCAATTCGTTCGCATCACGGGTGCCGGTCTGCGCGAGAGCCATGTCCATGATGTCGTGGTGACGCGCGAGAGCCCCAATTATCCCGGCGCCCAATAAATACACGGTGCTGCCAAAATTTCCTGACTAGGCGGCAGCCTCGAACGGATTTTGTCTACCAGCGGCGCGGAAGTGATCCTTATCCTGCGGTTTTGGACCACCGTCGTCTTTCGGCGCCGCATCCGCTTCCGCATCATGCAGGTGAATGGTGACGCGGGTCCCCCGTCCCGAAATGCTCTCGATCTTGAGATTGCCTTCCATGCGCTCAACAAGACCGCGCGCGATGGCAAGACCTAGTCCCAGGCCGCCGTGGGTGCGCGAGGCATGCTCTTCCACCTGCGCGAATGGCGTACCGAGTTGAGCAAGGTGTTCTTGCGGAATGCCGATGCCGTTGTCGGTCACCATGATATGCACTCCGCCGGGGGAGGGAACGACATTGACCACAATCATGCCGCCGTGGTCGGTGAATTTGATCGCGTTGCCAACGACACGCAATAATACTTGGCGCAAGGCTTCGCGCTGGCCGAAAGCCCAAATCGGACGCGGCAGCACGTCGATCTTCAGGTGCAGGCCCTTGTCGGCGGCTTTCGGGTTGAGTTCGGCAACAACCTTGCCCGCCACAACCCCGGCGTCGATGGGCTCGCAGGAAAATTCGCCGTCGCGCGCATTGGCGCGAGCAATCTCGAACAAGTCGTTGACGATATTGAGAAGCGTTTCGCCGCCTTGACGAATGTTCATCGCATAATCGTCGTAACGCGGAGACCCGATAGGGCCGAACATGTGCTGTGTCAGCACATCGGCATAACCGATGATGGCATTCAATGGTGTGCGCAGCTCGTGGCTGATCTTGCCCAGAAAGCTCGATTTGGCGCGCCCTGCATTCACCTCAATGGCAAGCTTGGCTTGGGTTCGTTCGAGCGTGTCGGCGAGTTCGCTCCATTGGCCTTGCATGTTGACCAGCAGGATCGCCAGCATCACGCAAGCTACGAGACCGGCGCTCGCAAAGAGGGTTGGTAGAAAGCTCGACGAGGGCGGCGCAATCTCAAAATATACTAGCCCCAGAAAAGCCAAAGCTGCGACGGCTGCAAGTCCGATGCAGATGTAGAGCGGGTTGATCGAGCGTGATTGCATGAACTTCGCCTTTCTTTTCGGCAGCACCATCACACCAGTTTTCCTTTAATGTTCCATAAACAATGTATGTTCGATTTCATCCATGCTGAGCCAAGCCTTTCTGTCACACACAGCAGATGCGGCTATGTCATGGTAAATTTTGTTTTACGGACGGCAAAATCTGCGGAATAACAGCGATATGACCCCTCCCGCACGCCTCCAGGCCGCCATTGATATCTTCGAACAGTTGCAGGCCACCAAACAGCCTGCGGATCGACTTTTGCGCGATTGGGCGCGCGCGCATCGCTTTGCCGGGTCGAAGGATCGTGCTGCCATCGCGGAGCGCGTGTTCACTCTCCTACGGCATCGCTTTTATTTCGCGTGGCGGATGCAAAGCGACAGCGCGCGAGCGGCCGTCATCGTTTCGCTGGTTGCAGAAGGCAAGGCCGAGGAGTTGGGTGCGCTGTTCGACGGTTCCCGCTATGGGCCGTCGCCGCTGACCGAAGCTGAAATATCTCAAGTCGCTTCTCCGCCATCAGATCGAGCGCCGCTTTATGTGCTGGGTGAATACCCCGAATTCCTCCAACCTGAACTTCAGCGTGCATTCGGAGAAAATCTTCTGGCCGAGACGACAGCCCTTGCCGTGCGCGCGCCGGTCGATCTGCGCGTCAATCCGTTGCGTGCATGCCGAAATGAGATTCTTACGCAACTTCAAGCCGAAGGTTATGACGCGGGACCGACAAAGTTTTCCCCGCATGGGATTCGCATTCCGTCGGGCACCGGTCTTTCATCACTTAGCCGTCATTCGTTGTTCGAGGCGGGTGCATTTGAATTTCAGGATGAGGCGGCGCAGATCGCATCTCTCCTGGCCCGCGCGCGCCCCGGCGAACGTGTGCTTGATCTGGCGGCAGGCGCGGGCGGCAAGTCGCTGGCGCTTGCTGCGGAGATGGAGAACCGGGGCGAAATTGACGCGTGCGATATTGACGGCAAACGATTGGCCGGGCTTGAACCTCGCGCAACACGAGCCGGCGTCTCGATCATTCGAACACATGTCCTTCGTGGCGTCGCCCCCCAGGGACCGTACGATCTCGTCTTTGTCGATGCGCCGTGCAGCGGCACGGGTGTCTGGCGGCGCCAGCCCGAGTTGAAGATGCGTTTGACCGAAGACCGCTTGGCGGAGCTTGTGGCTGTTCAGGACCGGCTGCTGGATCAGGCCGCCGTCCGTGTTCGGCCGGGCGGACGGCTGGTCTACGCCACGTGTTCCGTTCTGCCGCGCGAAAACGAAGACCGGCTTGCTGCGTTCCATGCCCGGCACCCCCGGTTTCGCATCCAGAATGCAGCCGCACTCTGGCGAGAAACGGGCGCGGCAACTGGCCTTTCTTCCCCCGATGACTTCTTCCATGCTTCACCGTATGTTACCGGAACAGATGGGTTTTTCGCGGGCGTCTTCGTTTTGCCGGAGACCTGAGAAAACGATCCATCACTGAAAATACAGGGTGATCTTCCATGAAACGTCTTGTCTTGGCCGCGACTTGCCTGGCGCTCCTCTCCGCCCCGGCTTTTGCCTCGGACGCCAATATCGAATCGCTGATAAAGGAAAGCCGCACTGCCGAAGCCGCGGGCAACACGCCCGATGCGATTCTCTACATCCAGTCGGCGCTTGTGGCCGACCCCTCTAGGGCTGCGACCTACGCGGCGCTCGGCGATTTCTACGCTCGCGCCCACCAGACCGATCTGGCGATGCAATATTACGATCAAGCGCTTGATCTCGACCCGTCGGATCCTGCCGCGAAAAAGGGCATGGCACAGGTCAGCCGCGCCGAACGCACTGGCAAATCCGCCGCGCTGGACAACGGTCAATAGGCTGTCTAAATCCGCCCATGGCGGCACCCGTTCTTGTCATCGATTTCGGTTCGCAGGTCACCCAGCTTATCGCGCGTCGTGTGCGCGAAGCGGGTGTCTATTGCGAGATCGTCCCCTACAACAAGGCCGAAGAGGCGCTGAAGGGCGAAAGTCCTCGCGCCATCATTCTTTCCGGGGGGCCGGCTTCCGTCACAAAATCGGATACGCCGCGCGCACCGCAAAAAGTTTTCGAGATGGGCGTTCCCGTTCTCGGCATCTGCTACGGCGAAATGACGATGAGCGCGCAATTGGGCGGCAGGGTGGAGGCCGGTCACAATCGCGAGTTCGGGCGCGCCGATATTCACATCCGGAAGCAATCACCGTTGCTTGCGGGTTTGGGCGACCGCGACGGCAACGAGCCGGTATGGATGAGCCATGGCGACAAGATCACCGCGATCCCGCCAGGATTCGAAGTGATTGCGACATCGGAAAGTTCGCCTTATGCCGCTATCGCCGATGAGGCGAAACATTTCTATGGCGTGCAATTCCATCCCGAGGTCGCGCACACGCCGCGCGGCGCGACGATCCTCAAGAATTTCGTCACCGGCATCGCGGGCATCCAGCCCGAATGGAATATGCACGCCTTCCGTGCGCGGGAGATCGAACGCATCCGCGCGCAAGTGGGCAAGGGTAAAGTCATTTGCGGCCTCTCGGGTGGCGTGGACTCGTCGGTTGCAGCCGTTCTGATCCACGAAGCCATCGGCGACCAACTCACTTGCATTTTCGTCGACACCGGATTGATGCGGGCGGGAGAAGCCGATGAAGTCGTCTCCCTGTTCAAGGGCCACTACAACATTCCTCTGATCCATGCTGGTGCGTCGGACCTTTTTCTGGGTCGACTCGAGGGCGTCACGGACCCGGAAATGAAGCGGAAGATCATCGGCTCGACTTTTATCGACGTATTCGACGGCGAGGCGCACAAGATCGGCGGCGCGGAATTCCTGGCGCAGGGCACGCTTTATCCCGACGTGATCGAGAGCATTTCAGCTACCGGCGGTCCATCCGTCACCATCAAGTCGCATCACAATGTCGGCGGGTTGCCGGAGAGGATGAAACTGAAGCTGGTCGAGCCGTTGCGCGAACTCTTCAAGGATGAGGTTCGCGCGCTGGGCCGCGAATTGGGCCTTCCCGAAACTTTCGTGGGCCGCCATCCGTTCCCCGGTCCCGGCCTTGCCATTCGCATACCCGGCGAGATCACGCGGGGGAAACTCGAAATCTTGCGTAAAGCCGACACGATCTATCTGGACGAGATCCGCAAAGCCGGTCTCTACGACAAGATCTGGCAGGCGTTTGCCGTTCTGCTGCCGGTGCGAACCGTGGGCGTGATGGGCGATGGGCGCACTTACGACTATGTGCTTGCCCTACGGGCAGTCACGTCGAGCGATGGCATGACCGCCGACTACTATCCTTTCGAGCATTCTTTCTTGGCTCGTGTCTCCACCCGTATTGTGAATGAAGTGCGCGGTGTGAACCGAGTCGTCTATGACATCACCAGCAAACCGCCAGGGACGATCGAGTGGGAGTAGAAGCAATCGATTGTCGTGGCAATAAATTACGGGCCTAAAGATGAATGGGCTGCTCCTTCGGCCCGAGATCATCTTGAAGCGTTGGCTGTTTTGTCGTTGCGTTATGACAGGCTTCAGGTCGCTCTCGTTCGTATTTGCAAATCTGGCTTATGGGATGCACATTCAAGCTGGCTCCCGGAATAGTGCAAGTCGACTAGAATATGGCAGCACGACCGCGAAGAAAGTTCGGACCTTCGCAGAAGGATCGTATTTTCTTTGCCTGCGTACCTGATGAAAAGACAGTGGCGCGGATCCATGCATTGGCCGGAGACATCAAACACGACAAATCCTTTCAGGCCAATCTGATCTTGCCGGAGCATCTTCATGTCACTCTATTTCACCTGGGCGATTGGCAAAGCCTTCCGGAAGAAATCGTCAATGTTGCGAGCGGCGCCGCATCCGGGATCAACGTCGCCGCCTTCGATGTCGTCTTCGATCGGGCAGAAAGCTTCCGCAATTCGACGGGGATTTACCCCTTTGTTCTCTCTTCGAATGTGACGCAATGGCGTGTTCTGCACGAAGCCTTGGGCAATGCCCTTAAAGACGCCGGCCTGGGCGCAGCAACGCGCGGCGATTTCAAGCCGCATATGACCCTCACCTATGACAGGCAGCGCGTGAAGCCGTTTTCGATCGATCCAGTCGTCTGGAAAGTGAAGGACTTCGTGCTCGTCCACAGCGTCCTCGGCAAGACCACTCACATACATTTGGGCCGATGGCCGCTGAAGGATATCTAGATTGCGCAACCTGCCTGGCTATGGAATTACACAACGCATGGCAAAAGAAATCGTCCTATACGGCATCAAGAATTGCGACACGATGAAGAAGGCGCGAGCGTGGCTGGACGGCCATGGCGTCGTCTATGTTTTTCACGACTACAAGACGCGAGGCATCGACCGCATGAGGTTGCAGAACTGGCTTGGTGAAGTAGGGTGGGAAACGCTCCTCAATCGGGCGGGTACTACTTTTCGCAAATTGCCGGATAGGGACCGTGAGGGTCTTACCGAGAAGAGGGCCGCCGCCCTCATGATTGCGCAGCCTTCGATGATCAAGCG
>CAZTCU010000014.1:0-9969 GCA_964612235.1 uncultured Rhizobium sp. | reverse complement strand
CCCGAAGTCACGGTCAAACTCCACGACAGGCGCGCGGGTGTTGAACTTGCTCTCCGGCCGGATTTGAAACTGGGCGAGCTTTTCATGGACGGCCGGTTGACGGTGGAGGAGGGCGATATCGCGCTCCTGCTCGACCTCCTGATGAGCAATCTCGCGCAACACCGCCGTCGCTCGGCCCTGCTCAAGTTGGGCGATGGTTGGCGAAAGGCGATGCGGCGGTTTTCGCAATACAATCCCGCGTCCCGGTCCAAGGCGCATGTCGCGCACCATTACGATCTTTCCTCGCGGCTCTACGATTTGTTCCTCGACAAAGACCGGCAATATTCCTGCGCCTATTTCAACGATCCGGGCGATACGCTCGAAGAAGCGCAGATCGCCAAAAAACGCCACATCGCGGCAAAACTCTATCTCGCCGAGCAGGATTTGAGCGTGCTCGATATCGGCTGCGGCTGGGGCGGTCTCGCTCTCGACATCGCGCGCGACACCGGTGCCAAGGTGAAGGGCATCACGCTATCCGAAGAACAGATTGCAGTGGCCCGCGACCGTGCGAAGAAGGCGGGACTTGCGGAACGGTGCAGGTTCGATCTGATAGATTATCGCCTGATCGAAGGTCAGTTCGACCGCGTTGTTTCGGTCGGCATGTTCGAACATGTGGGCGTGCCCTATTATGACGCTTTCTTCGCCAAGGTGCGCGACCTGATGAAGGACGACGGCGTGGCGTTGCTCCACACTATCGGCCGGTCGGATGGGCCTGGCGCGACCAATCCTTGGATCGCGAAATATATTTTCCCCGGCGGCTACACACCGTCGCTGTCGGAAATCCTGCCCGCTATCGAAAAAAGCGGCCTTATGGTGGCCGACGTCGAAATACTGCGCCTGCACTATGCTGAGACGCTGAAGGAATGGCGCCGCCGCTTCAATGCGAATCGGGCCGAGATTTCGCGCATCTACGACGAACGTTTCTGTCGTATGTGGGAGTTCTATCTGGCGGGCTCCGAAATGGGCTTTCGCCGGGAGGGACTAGTCAACTTCCAGATTCAGCTCGTCAAGCGCGTCGAGACGCTGCCTATCACGCGGGACTATATGTATGACCGCGAGCGCAACATGTCCTTCTCCGGCATCGACCACATGCCGCACACGGGTCGAGCGGCTTAGTCAGTTCAAAACACTTGTCAATTCGGATGAGTGTGGGGCTAAACACAGGGGGGAACTCAGTCATTTACGCCCGGCACAAGTGCTGGATGCCGATTCCCTGTGGGCAGAATCAGAAATATCCTTGTGAGCAACCGACTCACGATGACTACCCGGTGCAGGCGTCCTTGTTATAACGCCTTCCCACTTTTGAACGCATTTCGATGGAACAGGAAGTCTATCGCCACGTCCCTTACGACATCGAAGTCGAGCAGGCTTTGCTCGGTTCGATCCTGGTGGACAACCGCGCGCTGGAGCGTGTCTCGGGCACGCTTCGGCCGGAGCATTTCTACGATCCGCTGCATCAGCGCCTCTATGAGATCATGCTGCAAGGTTTCGAGCGCGGCGGCATGGTGATGACCCCGCTCACGCTCCACGCCGCGATGAAGAACGACCCGGGGCTGGTGGAAGTGGGCGGTCATGCCTATCTCGCAGGCCTCGCCGAAGCGGCGCCCGCGCTTGCCAATGTGCGCGACTACGCGAAGATTCTGGCGGATCTCCATGTCCGCCGCGCGTTGATCCAGATCGGCGAAGATATCGTCAACACTGCCTACGAGGCTCCACACGAAAAGCCGCCGCAGGCCCAGATCGAATCCGCCGAGAAGGCGCTCTATGCGGTCAGTGAAAGCTCCCGCTATGGCGAAGGGCCAATCGACTTCGCCGAGAGCTTGCGGCGTGCGGTGGAATCGGCTGAACGCGCACAACAGCGCGGCGGCCGCATTTCCGGCGTCTCCTCCGGCTTCACCGAAATCGACAGCCTGCTGCAGGGTCTGCAGCCATCTGATCTGCTGATCCTTGCGGGCCGTCCGGGTATGGGTAAAACCGCGCTTGCCACCAACATGGCGTTTCATGCTGCACGTTACTATGTGCAAGACCAGGAGGCGGGTGCCGAAGTTTCTCGCGGCGCGCCAGTCCTGCTGTTTTCGCTCGAAATGGCGGCCCAGCAACTTTCCGCTCGTATCCTGTCCGAACAGTCCGAGATCGAGATGTGGAAGATCCGTTCCGGCCGGTTCTCCGAGAGCGAGTGGGAAAAATTCGTTCTTTCGATGCAAGATCTTTCCACCTTGCCGCTTTTCATCGACGACACGGGCGGCATTTCGATCGCCCAGATCGCGGCGCGCGCCCGGCGGTTCAAACGCGAGAAGAACATCGGCCTCATTGTCATCGACTATCTGCAACTGATTGAGCCATCGCGCCGCGCCGAAAATCGCGTGCAGGAAATCACAGAAGTCACAAAAGGTCTGAAAACGCTCGCCAAGGAACTCAACGTACCGGTGCTCGCACTCTCCCAACTTTCGCGTAGCGTCGATGCGCGCGACGATAAGCGTCCCGTACTCTCGGATTTGCGCGAATCCGGTTCGATCGAGCAGGATGCCGACGTGGTCATGTTTGTCTTCCGCGAGGAATATTATTTGAAATCGCGCGAACCGGAGGCGGGTACGACCGAGCATTCCAAATGGCTCGAAAAGATGGAGCGCTGTCACCGTCGCGCCGAGGTTCTGGTGGAAAAGCATCGCCATGGCGCCACCAACAAGATCGAACTCTTCTTCGACGACCGCTTCACCCGTTTCAGCAATCTGGCCAGTGAGGGCTGAACTGTCGCTATTTGCGAATCTTTTTCCGAAAATTGTCGGCATCGTGTTAACCGCGCAGTGATATCTGGCGCACGCTAAGCATCTGCGCGACCTCGAAAAGCGCCGTCATCATCCTCACCGCGGGAACCGGCATTGCCATCTAACGCACGGAATCGGCAAGCATTTCGATTGTGTGCAATTCTAATTTTTAAAGTGCCGGTAAGATTTGAAGCGAACACTGCAAATCAAGGACGCGGAAGCGATTCTGCGGGCTGTCGCGGCAAAAGATGAACGTCGTTTGTTGTGAAGGGCACTGGGCGTATCGGGGTGGTCGTGGCGTTTCTCTGTTCGGGGAGGACGTTATGGGGAGTGTTGCCGGGGCTTCGCATCATCGCGTGGATGGTCTGTTCGACCTTTCGCGGTTTGAGGGCGATTGCGTTTTCTTCTTCGATCTCGATGCGGTTCTCCAGCGCGCCAAGTCTCGCTGGCTGAACGATCGCGATCGTCTCAAGACGATTTGCGAGCGCCAGGTGCGCAACGTCGCGCCGCACGATCTTTTGGTGTTCTCCAGCGGCGGGTTCTTTCTTATCGCTCCGTCCGGCGCGGAAGCCGATGCTCATATTCGCGCGGGCCAGGTCAACCTTGCGCTGCTGCAGCTTTTCTTTGGCGCCGAAAGCCTGAGCGCGGACCAGATGGTCACGATGTTCCGCACCGCCACCCAAGAAGAGGTTAGACGGGCAAATCCGCATTTCAAGCTGCCGGAGCGCGCGACGCAAAAGGCAGAGCAGGATAACACGACGCCGCTTGCCGAAAGCATTCAGTTCGCTTTCACCTCGGCCGAGGATTTTCGTACGGGGCGTACGTCCACTCTGTTCTGCACGCCGTTTCGGAAAAGTGCGTTCGGCACTCTTTATGGCTATCGCGCCCTCCTGGAGTCGATGAAGGAGAGTCCTGCTTTCGATCTTGCGGCGCTCGATCACGCAATCGCCTTGACCCGCCGCCTGATCCAATCGGGCTTGTACGCGGCGGTCGGGACGCCGGTGGGATACGAAACGCTCGCGCGCCCGCGCTGGCGAAAGGCCTATCAGGAGAAACTGCGCGAAACCCGCGCGACGGAAAATCCGCTGCTGCTCATCAAGGTCGAAGCGATACCGGTTGGCATCACGGCCAGCCGTCTTGCGGATATAGTTCATTGCCTGAAACCTTTTGCCAAACGCATCTTCGTTCATCTGCCAGAACGCACCATGCCGCTGTCGCAGACAGGGCTGCTCGGGGCCGCTGGTTTCGTCTTCAGCCTCAATCGGGGCCTGCCGGACGATCAGGTGACCGAGGAAACCAGTCGTCTGATCCGCTTCTGCATGGGGCAGGGCGCGGTCTCCAGCATCGACAACATCGAAACCCAGACCCAATGGGATTTGGTGCGCGGCGCCGGCGCCCGGTTCGGCGCATGGGCACCCACCGACTCGAACGCGCTGAGCGCCGAAGACCAGTTGGCCGCCATGGCCGGGGAAACGGTCGCGGTTTCCTGAACGGGCCTCCTTTTGACGCCAGCGGGAGCCATCGTCATTCTCCCGCCCCCATGGACCGGACCGAATCCTGCGAAAGTCAAATCCCCCCAAGCTTCGAGGCCGCCCGCCTCGATATCCGGCTGGGCGCGGTCGGCGACAATTGGCGCGAATGCTGCCGCCTGTCGGGCGTCGCTACTGCGGGGGTGGTCAAAGCCGACGCCTACGGATTGGGCCTCGCACCTGCGGCCCGGAAACTTTCCGGCGTCGGCTGCGACACCTTTTTCGTCGCCCGGCTCGAGGAAGGTATCGCGCTTCGCCCCCTGGTTCCGCACGCGCGGATTTTCGTGCTCGACGGCGCGGCCTCCAGCGCCGTTCCTGCATTGGTCGCCCATCGGCTGACGCCAGTCCTCAATTCGCTGGCTGATCTCGCCTGCTGGTCGTCGCCAGAGCACCGGGATGCGGCCGTTCATATCGACACCGGCATGAACCGGCTGGGCCTGCCATCGGCCGAACTGGCAATCCTGATTGCGGAATCGAAGACGCGGCTCTCCGGGGTGAACGTCATTCTCTGGATGAGCCATCTGGCCTGCGCCGACGATCCCGGCCACGACATGAACAAAACCCAACGAGACCGTTTCCGCGCGGCGCTCGGCAGGCTGCCGCCCGCGCCTGCGAGCCTTGCCTCGTCGGGGGGGATTCTGCTCGGCCGCGACTATGTTTTCGATCTGGTGCGGCCGGGCCTCGGTCTCTATGGGGGCAATCCGCAGCCCGGACAGCCAAATCCCTTCCGAACGGCGGTCCGTCTGACCGGCAAAATCCTACAGGTTCGGCGCGTTGACGCCGGCCAAACCGTTGGCTACGGAGCCTCCTATCGGGCCGGGCGGAACTCAACGCTCGCAACCGTGGCTTTGGGTTATGCGGACGGGCTGATGCGGGCCATTGGCAATCGCGGGAAGGCATTCATCGCGGAAACGCGCGCGCCCATCGTTGGCCGCGTTTCGATGGATCTCATCACGCTCGACGTCACCGATGTTCCCAACGTGAAACCGGGCGACGACGCGGAGTTCCTCGGCGAGCACGTCACACTCGAAGAACTTGCCGCCGATTCCGGCACCGCAGCCTATGAAATCCTGACCTCGCTCAGCCGCCGTGCTCAGCGCCGTTACGAGGCCGCTCGATGAACATTTTCGCCCTGGTCGGGCGCGCCGTTCTCACCTTTCTCGCCATGGCCGGCCGGCTCGGCATCTTCACCGGGCGGGCGGTCACGCATTGCGTGAGTCCGCCGATCTATTGGTCGTTGCTGCTCAAGCAGATGTTCCGTATCGGCTGGCTGTCGCTGCCGGTTGTCGGCCTGACGGCGTTCTTCACGGGCGGCGTGCTCGCATTGCAGATCTATATCGGCTCCTATCGTTACGGTGCGGAAGCGTTCGTGCCGCAGGTCGTTGCGCTCGGCATCTGCCGCGAATTGGGGCCGGTGATTGCCGGCCTGATGTTCGCAGGCCGCGTGGCGGCGGCAATCGCGGCCGAAATCGGCACCATGCGCGTCACCGAACAGATCGATGCGTTGACGACGCTTGCGACCAACCCGTTCAAATACCTCGTGGCGCCGCGCATGCTGGCCGCCGTCATCACCATGCCGCTCCTCGTCGGTGTCGCCGACATCATCGGCATCTTCGGCGGTTACAGCGTTTCGACCAGCAGCCTCGGCTTCAACGGCTATGTCTACCTGAACAATTCGGTCAACTTCCTCACCAATCAGGACGTGTTCTCCGGACTTATCAAGGCGGCCGCCTTCGGCTTCATCGTTTCTCTGATGGGCTGCTATCATGGCTTCAATTCCAAGGGCGGCGCGCAGGGCGTGGGTGCGGCAACGACCGACGCGGTGACGTCTTCGATGATTTTGATTCTGGCCGCGAACTACATTCTCACCTCGCTTTTGTTCGAGACCTGAGCCATGACGGACGCAACCCCCAAGGTCGAATTGCGCGGCGTCAAGAAGCGTTTCGGCTCCAAGGTCGTGCTGGACGGCGTGGACCTCAAGATAGATCGCGCCGAATCCCTTGTCGTGATCGGCGGCTCGGGCACCGGCAAGTCCGTGATGATCAAATGCGTGCTCGGTATACTGCGCCCCGAAGAAGGCGAGATTTTTGTCGACGGCGAGGAAGTGACGAAGCTCAGGGGCCGCGCGCGCGACGAATATCTCAAGAAATTCTCCATGCTGTTCCAGGGTGCGGCGTTGTTCGACTCGCTTACCGTCTGGGAAAACGTCGCCTTTGGCCTGATCCAGGGCCGCGGGATGAACCGCAAACAGGCGCGTGACATCGCCATCGAGAAACTCGCAAAAGTCGGTCTCGGCGCCGATGTGGCGCTGCTTTCCCCGGCAGAGCTTTCGGGCGGCATGCAGAAGCGCGTTGGCCTTGCGCGTGCCATCGCCTCCGACCCCCAGATCATCTTCTTCGACGAGCCGACCACGGGCCTCGATCCGATCATGGCGGACGTCATCAACGATCTGATCGTTTCTTCCGTGGAAGGCATGGGTATCACCACGCTTTCCATCACCCACGACATGGCGAGCGCGCGCAAAATCTCCAATCGCATCGCCATGCTCTACAAGGGCAAGATCATCTGGGACGGGCCGACCAAGAAAATCGACGCGAGTGGCAACGAATACGTCGATCAATTCATCCATGGCCGCGCCGTCGGTCCCATCAAGATGGAGGTCAGGGCCTGACGTGGCGCGTTCACAAGCCACTTTCGTCTGTCAGTCCTGCGGTGCCGTTCACAACAAATGGTCCGGCCGTTGCGATGCCTGCGGCGGATGGAACACCATCGCCGAGGAAGCCGCCGCACCTCCCATCGGCGGGGGCGCCAAGCGCAACAGCAAAGGCCGCCGTTTCGCGCTCGAAGACCTGAAGACCGCCGATGAAGCTCCGCCACGCCGCGTGACGGGCGTCGCGGAATTCGACCGCGTGTGCGGCGGCGGATTGGTTCCGGGTTCTGCTTTGCTGATCGGCGGCGATCCGGGCATCGGCAAATCCACGCTCATCCTTCAGGCGCTTGCCTCTTACGCCAAGAACGGCGGTCACGCGGTTTACATCTCCGGCGAAGAAGCGATGGCGCAGGTGCGGCTGCGCGCGGCGCGGATGGGATTGTCGGATCATCCCGTGCAGCTTGGTTCGGCCACCTGCATCGAAGATATTCTCGCGACGCTCGAATCCGGGAAGACGCCCGGCATCGTCGCCATCGATTCCATCCAGACCATCTGGACCTCTGCGCTGGAAGCAGCCCCCGGTACCATCGCGCAGGTGCGCACCGCATCGTTCGATCTGGTGCGTTATGCGAAATCCTCCGGCGCTGCGGTCCTGCTCATCGGTCACGTCACCAAGGAAGGCCAGATCGCGGGACCGAAAGCGGTGGAGCATCTGGTCGACGCGGTTCTCTATTTCGAAGGCGAACGCGGCCATCACTTCCGTGTGATGCGGGCGGTGAAAAACCGGTTCGGACCCACCGACGAGATCGGCGTGTTCGAGATGACCGGATCGGGGCTTGCCGAAGTCTCCAACCCTTCCGCGCTCTTTCTGGGCGACCGCAATGCCCGCTCGCCGGGGGCGGCGGTATTTGCGGGGCTGGAAGGCACCCGGCCCCTGCTGGTCGAAATCCAGGCTCTTGTGGCGCCTGCCGGTTACGGCACGCCGCGCCGGGCCGTGGTGGGCTGGGACACCGGCAGGCTTGCGATGATCCTGGCGGTGCTCGATGCCCGTGCAGGGCTCGGAATCAGCGCCCACGATGTCTATTTGAATGTGGCGGGCGGGCTGAAGATCGGCGAGCCCGCGGCCGACCTGGCTGCCGCCGCGGCCCTGATCTCGTCCTTCTCGGGCGAGGCGCTGCCGGCGGAGACGGTGTTCTTCGGCGAGCTGAGCCTTTCCGGCGATGTCCGGCCCGCGCCGCAGGCCGAGCTGCGGCTCAAGGAAGCAGCCAAGCTCGGCTTTGCGCGGGCCTATGTGCCGGAGGGCACCAAGGTCGAGGTCGGGCTGGAGCTGGTGCCGGTCAAATCGGTGCATGAGCTGTTGGCGCTGGCGCCCTCGAAGGGCCCGAAAAAGCGTATGGGCGTGGTAGAATAAGGGAATCATGGACGGTTCGAGTTTCACCTTCGTCGATATCCTGGTGGTTCTGATCCTGCTGGGATCGGCCGCTTACGCGACCTATCGCGGGTTCATCGGCGAGACGCTCGGCATCTTCGCCTGGGTCGCGGCGGTCTTCGCGACCATGTATTTCGGCTACATCGCGGTGAACCTGATCGAACCGCATCTGTCGCCGCCGTGGCTGGGTGCGGTTCTGGGGTACCTTGCGGTCTTTGTGATCGTGCTCGTTCCTCTCGAATTCCTCAGTCATCGCATCTCCCAAACGGTGCAGCATTCGCCGGTCAGCGGATTGGACCGCGGGCTCGGTTTCTTCTTCGGGCTCGTGAGAGGCGCGATCGTGATCGGGCTGCTCTATTTCGCCTATTCCTCCATCGAGCCGGTCAAGGAACAGCCGAACTGGATGGTGAAAGCCCGCACCTATCCCTACATCCAGGAGGCGAGTGCGGCGGTGTTGTCGCTGGCCCCTTCCCGGACCGGCGACAGAATCTCCGAAAAGGCCGCTGAAATACGCAAGGAAACGGCGGATGCAGCCGGTAAACCGAACAGAAAGCACAAGAAGAAAACCTATGGCGTCGACGAACGCCGCGCGCTAGACAGCCTCATCGAGAACACGGACAAATCCGAAGACGGAAAACCATGACCGGCCTTCGCGAAGAAACGCCCTTTGACGGCGACACGCTGCACGAAGAATGCGGCGTATTCGGCATTTTCGGCCACCCGGATGCGGGTGCGTTGGCCGTGCTGGGCTTGCACGCACTCCAGCATCGCGGACAGGAAGCCGCCGGCATCGTCACCTATGACGGCACGCAGTTCATCGCCGAACGCCACGCAGGTCTCGTGGGCGACGTGTTCGGCAAGGGTAGCCTGCATGCGCAGAAGCTGAAGGGCGCCAACGCGCTCGGCCATGTGCGCTACTCCACGACGGGCGGATCGGTGGTGCGCAACATCCAGCCGATGTTCGCAGATCTTTCGGGCGGCGGCATCGCATTGGCGCACAACGGCAATCTCACCAATGCGCGGACCTTGCGCGAAGACCTCGTGCGGCAGGGCGCGATCTTCCAGTCCACCTCGGACACCGAAGTCATCATCCATCTGGCGGCCCGCAGCACCTACACGCCCATCGTCGATCGTCTCGTCGATGCGTTGAAGCGCGTCGAAGGCGCTTATTCTCTCGTCGCTCTCACCTCCAAGAAACTCATCGGCGTGCGCGATCCGTTCGGCGTGCGCCCGCTGGTGCTGGGCAATCTCGACGGCGCGCCGATTTTGGCGTCCGAAACCTGCGCGCTCGACATCATCGGCGCGGAATTCGTGCGCGATATCGAGCCGGGCGAGGTGATCGTCATCACCAAGGACGGCATCAAGTCGTATCATCCGTTCCAAAAGGAACCTCATCGTTTCTGCGTCTTCGAATACGTCTACTTTGCGCGCCCCGATTCCGTCGCCGAAGGCCGCAGCGTCTATGACGCGCGAAAGGCCATCGGCGAGGAACTGGCGCGCGAGGCGCCTGCCGAGGCCGACATGGTGATCCCGGTGCCGGATTCCGGCGTGCCGGCA
>CAZTCU010000013.1:0-23283 GCA_964612235.1 uncultured Rhizobium sp. | reverse complement strand
CCCGAGGCCGAACTCAATCCGATCCTGATCTCGCAAGCGCTTGTCCGGCGCATCAACGCGCTCGGCATTGCCGATTCCGCACTTGCCTCGAAGATGACGGCTTCGAACGCGGGCGGGCAATCCGCACCCCCGGCAGCGGCAACCGATGTCGTGCGCATTCCTTATTATTGTTCCGGTTGTCCGCACAACACCTCCACCAAACCTCTGGAAGGCGGCATCACGCTGGGCGGCATCGGCTGTCATTCACTTGCTACGCTCATGCCCGACCGGCCGACCCATATGTCCATGCAGATGGGCGGGGAGGGCATGAACTGGATCGGGATGTCGCCCTTCGCCAAGAAGAAGCATGTGTTCCAGAATCTGGGTGATGGTACTTATTTCCATTCGGGCCTGCTCGCGATCCGCGCCACCATCGCCGCCAAGGCCAACATCACTTACAAGATCCTGTTCAACGATGCGGTCGCTCTCACCGGCGGACAGCCCATCGATGGCCAGCTTTCGGTTTCCCAACTCACCCATCAGCTGTGGGCCGAAGGCGCGGCGAAGATCGTCATCGTGGCCGACGATCCCGAAAAATATCCCGCCGAGATGAAATTCGCACCGGATGTCACCATTCGCCCGCGCGAAGACATGGAGCTTGTCCAGCGCGAATTGCAGGAAATCGAAGGCACCACGATCCTCATTTACGATCAGGTGTGCGCGGCAGAA
Source organism: uncultured Rhizobium sp. (assembly GCA_964612235.1). GTDB lineage: Bacteria > Pseudomonadota > Alphaproteobacteria > Micropepsales > Micropepsaceae > Rhizomicrobium. Next base: position 22,575 of record CAZTCU010000013.1, on the reverse strand, counting down.
AAGCGCCGCCGCCGCAAGCGCGGGTTGTTCCCCGACCCTCCCAAGCGCGTCTTCATCAATGAAAGTGTGTGCGAGGGCTGCGGTGATTGCGGCGTGGTTTCAAACTGCGTCAGTATCCAGCCAAAGGACACCGAATTCGGCCGTAAGCGCCAGATCGACCAGTCTAGTTGCAACAAGGACTACAGTTGCGTCAACGGCTTCTGTCCGTCCTTCGTGACGGTGCATGGCGGCGATGTCGTGAAAGCCGGCGGCGGAAAGCCCCGCGCATTCGAAATCCCTGCACTGTCCGAACCAAAGCAAGCGGTGCTCGATGGCACCTACAGCATCCTCGTCACTGGTATCGGCGGCACCGGCGTGGTGACAGTGGGTGCGATCCTGGGCATGGCCGCCCATATCGAAGGCAAGGGCTGCAGCATCATGGATATGACCGGGCTGTCGCAAAAGAACGGCGCCGTCCTCAGTCACGTTCGCATCGCCGATCGCCCGGATGCGATATTTGCCGCCGCCATCGGCCGCGAAGAATCCGATCTTCTGCTCGCCTGCGATTTGCTGGTGGCGGGCGGGAAGGATGCGTTCTCCTCCATCCGGCCCAAACATACTGCCGCCGTCCTCAACGCCAATATTCTCGCGCCCGCTGCTTTCGTCCGTCAGCCCGATCTCGATCTCAAGAGCACCTTGCTTCTTAAGCGCATCCGCGAGGCTGCGCGGGACGATGCGGTGCATGAAGTCGATGCGACACGAATAGCAACCGCAGCGCTCGGCGATTCCATTGCGACAAATCTCTTCATGGTTGGATTTGCCTGTCAGAAAGGGTTGCTGCCGGTGTCCGCTGCTTCCATCGAACAGGCGGTAAAGCTGAACGGTGTCTCGGTTGACATGAACCTGCGCGCGCTGCGCCTCGGCCGCTGGGCGGCGGAGGATAGCAACGCCGTCATCGACACCGTTCTGCCGTCCGCAGATGAAAAGCCGCAAAAATACCCCGAGACGCTCGAAGAGATCGTGGCCCATCGCAGCGCCATTCTCACCGATTACCAGAATGCGGCTTACGCCCAACGCTATCGCGATCTGGTCTTGGCCGCCGCCGATGCCGAACGCAAAGTCATGCCCGGCAGCGATGATCTGGCAAAAGCCGTCGCCAGATATTTCTTTAAATTGATGGCCTACAAGGACGAATATGAAGTTGCCCGCCTTTATGCCGATCCTGCTTTCGCGCGAAGTTTAAAGGCCCAGTTCAACGGCAAGTTCAAAATCCGGTTCCATCTGGCGCCGCCGTTGCTGGCGCGGCGCGATCCCGTCACCGGGCATTTGCGCAAGCGCAATTTCGGCCCCTGGTTGATGCCTGCCTTTCGCATCCTCGCAAGCTTGCGTTGGCTCCGAGGCACGGCATTCGACATCTTCGGCCACACAGCAGAGCGCAAGACCGAACGCCGCCTGATCGATACATATGAAGCCACGTTCCGTGACGGCCTTTCGAAACTGCAACCGTCCAATCACCCGCTATTCGTCCAACTCGCGTCGATCCCGGAACAGATCCGCGGCTTCGGGCATGTGAAGGATGCGCATCTGGCAAAAGCGCGCGCCGCCGAAGCGGAGATATTGGCCAAAATACAGTCACTTCCGGCAGCCGAAGTCCAACCCAGAATGGCGGGCTAAGCGGCCCCCGATCTTTGCAGAATCCCGCAAGAGGGTGCGCGGCGGGCACAGCGGCGACGGGCAAAAGACGGGATCGTTCCGAGGCAAGGAAGCCCATCCTGCAAAGGGATGCGCGCGCAGAAAGCCCGTCATGCCGTCTGGTTACGCCACGATCGCCGGAGTCGATGTTTCCACGGACCATTTCATCGCCGGTCGCAGGGTTTCTTCGAAACAGAAATTCGCAAATCATTCCCCCATCGATGGGGCTCATCTCGCCGACATCTCTTCCGGCGGCAAAACCGAGATCGACCAGGCCGTCGCCGCCGCCCGGGCCGCATTCCCGGCCTGGGCAGCACTTGGCGCGCAAGGCCGCGCGCCCATCCTCAAACGCTTTGCCGAAGGGATTTTGGCGCGGGCAAACGATCTGGCGATCGTGGAGACGACCGATAACGGTTCGTTGCTCAGCGGCAACCAGCAGCGCCTCGTACCCCGCACGGCTCTGAATATTTCGTTCTTCGCCGATTACGCGCTTACGCTGGGCCATCACGTCATCGATCACCCCGAAGCCGACAATCACGTCCGTTACGATCCGGCTGGCGTTGCCGCCCTCATCACGCCCTGGAACGGGCCGATGATGCTGACGAGCTGGAAACTGGGGCCCACGCTTGCTGCGGGCAACACGGTGGTCGTCAAACCCCCGGAATGGGCGCCGCTCACCTGTTCGCTACTTGCCGACATCGCGCAAGCCGCAGGCCTCCCCGACGGCGTGCTCAATGTCGTGCAAGGCATCGGTGAAGAAGCCGGCGCCGCGCTCGTCCAGCACCCCGATCTCAATCGCATCAGCTTCACCGGCTCCACCGCCACGGGCCGGTTGATCGGTGCGGCCGCCGCCAAATCCATCACGCCGCTTGCGGCCGAGCTTGGCGGCAAATCGCCATTCATCGTCTGCGCCGATGCCGATCTCGATGCCGCAGCCCAAACCGTCGCCATCCAATATGGCAATGCGGGGCAGGTGTGCCTTGCGGGCACGCGCATCATCGTGGAACGCAAGATCGCAGAGATGTTCCTGGAAAAGGTTCGCAACGCTGTTGGCGCGATGACCGTAGGCGATCCACGCGATCCGGCAACGCGTGTGGGGCCGTTGATCCATCCCGATCACTTCGAACGCGTGTCGGGCTTTGTCGACCGCGCAAAAGCGGATGGCGCAACGCTTCTGTGGGGCGGTTCGCGGCACAATTTCGGACGGCTCTATTTCCAGCCCACGATGTTTGCCGATGTCCGCATCGATTCCGAAATATCCCAGGAAGAGGTTTTCGGTCCCGTCCTGACCTGGCAGACATTCGAGACCGACGACGAAGTGATCGAGATCGCCAACAGCACCCGCTATGGGCTCGCCGCGACCTTGTTCAGCCGTTCCGAAGCGCGTGCCATGCGCATTGCTTCCGAAGTGGTTGCGGGAACGGTGTGGGTGAATTGCTTCTTCGTCCGCGAATTATCGGCGCCGTTCGGCGGCAGCCGGATATCGGGGCTTGGCCGCGAAGGCGGTATCTGGAGCTTCGATTTCAACTGCGACATCAAGAACATCGCTGTCAAGAAGAGTTCGTTTTCCTGAGGAGAAGGTAATGGGAAAGATTGTGGGAGCGGCGGTGGTTTGCCATCAGCCGGGTATCATGGCTCCCAAGTCGTTTCGTGAAAATATGGGCGGCGGCGTCGATACCTCGATGGTGGAAGGCTTCGCCAAACTGCGTCAGGCCATCGATGCGGTGAACGCCGACACGCTCATCATCTTCGACACGCATTGGATCACCACCGTCGAACACATCATGGCGGGGGCCGATCACTACAAGGGATCGTATACATCCGACGAACTGCCCGGCCTGATCGCCGATCACGCATATGACTATCGCGGCGCGCCCGAACTCGCGCGCCAGACGGCAAGCCTCGCCGAACAGCGAAAAGTGCCGGTGATGAACTGCACCAGCGCCACCATCGCCCAGCACTATCCCACCATCAATGTGCTGCACTATCTCAAGAAAGATGGCCGCGTGAACGAACGCGTGCTCTCCGTCGGCGTTTGCCAGACCGCGCAAACGCACAATTTTGTCGATTTCGGTTCCGTCCTCGGTGACGCGATTGAGAAAACCGATGGCCGCGTGGTGTTGCTGGCTTCCGGCGGAATGAGCCACGCCTTCTGGCCGCTGGATGAGATCGGCGATCACCAGCGCTACACCACAGACAATATCCGCACGCCGCAAGCCCGCCAGATGGACGAACGCATTCTCAGCCTTTGGGACCGCGGCGATCATGCCTCCGTCATCGGGCTGCACAAGGATTATCTCGCGTTCCAGCCCGAAGGTTTCTTCGGTCACTACCTCATGCTGGTGGGCGCGATCGGTGGTGCTGCGTGCCGCGCCAAGGGCCGCAAAATGTCCGATTACGAAAGCGCAATCGGCACTGGCCAGGTCCATGTGTGGTTCGACGTCTGAACCAGGGAGAAACAAACCCATGTCTGTTCTGATCGGCCCGCGCGACGAACGCCGCAGGATTCTTTTCGAAGGAACGCCGCATTGGGTGCGTGTCGAAGGCGACAAACTCAAACTCGCCGATGGTCGCAGTCTCGATGAAGAAAAGGCAACCTATCTGCCCCCCTGTGACCCCACCAAGATCCTCTGCATCCATCTCAACTACGATTCCCGCCGGATCGAGTTCAAGCTTCCCCCGCTCACCACGCCGACCTATTTCCAGAAGCCGCTGAGCGCACTGAACGTTCATCGCGGCAAGCTGAACCGGCCGGCCGATTGCAAATATCTCAACTACGAAGGCGAAATCGCTGTCATCGTGGGAAAGCCGATGCGCAACGTTTCCCGCGACGAGGTGTGGGATTGTCTGGCAGGTTTTGCGCCCGCCAACGATGTGGGCGCGCACGATTTCCGCGATACGGATGCGGGCTCGATGCTGCGCGTGAAAGGGCAGGATGGCTTTTGTCCCATCGGCCCCGGCATTGTGCGCGGCGTGGATGTACGCGAATCCATCTTGCGCACCATCGTCAACGGCAAGGTGGTTCAGGAAGCGCCTGTCGCCACAATGACCTTCGGGATAGACTACATCCTCGCCGATCTCGCCCGGCACATCACTTTTTTGCCGGGAGATATCGTGCTCACCGGCACACCGGCCAATTCCCGCCCGATGCAGATCGGCGATGTGGTGGAAGTGGAGGCGACGGGCATCGGCCGCCTCACCAACACCGTGCAGGAAACACCCGCGCCCACGCACAATGTCGGCCATCAGCCGACGGACACCGCCGAAGTCCGCCGTGTGGCGCTTGGCTCGTCAAATGATTGACCACACACATTGATCTACACCAATCGGTAGTTGCCGTTCTCTTCCCGCAAAAGTAACGGCCTGGCTTCAAGAAGCTGCTTTGTGTAGTTGTGGCGTGGGGTTTCGAACAAAGCTTCTGTTGAACCGCATTCGACCAATTCACCCCTGCAAAGGACCGCAACGCGGTCGGCGATGCGGCGGACTGCGGCAAGATCGTGCGAAATGAAGATGCAGGTGAACTCGTGGGCGCGCTTCAAATCCGACAGGAGATCCAGGATCTGCGACTGAATGGTTGCGTCGAGCGCTGCAATCGGTTCGTCGGCGATGAGAAGCTTTGGACGGACGATCAAAGCGCGCGCGATGCAAAGCCGTTGGCGCTGACCTCCCGAAAGTTGATGCGGATATCTGCTCTCGTACCCCGCCAGGCCGACCTCTTGGAGGGCTGTCATTCCGCGCTCGGTCCGGGCGGCAGAAGAAAGAGATCGATCTTGAAGTAAGCCCTCGCAGACGGTTTGCAAGGCGCGCATTCGCGGATTGAGCGACGAGTACGGGTCCTGAAAAATCATTTGTGCTTGACCGCCGAGAGCCCGTGTTCCTCGCCTTGTTTCCGGTCCAAGCAGAAGATCGTCAAAGCGAATTGTGCCGGACGATATTCGGTTCAGGCCGAGAACTGCGCGGCCCAAAGATGATTTGCCGGAGCCGGACTCGCCAACGATGGCCAGTGTTTCCCCCTTTTTGATCTCCAACGAGATGCCTTTGAGGGCTTCGATGGGAGCCGTTCGGCTTCCTAGAAAGCTGCTTCCTGTCGAGGAATAACTCACGCGGACATTCGAGAGCTGCAATAGAGCGGGTGCGTTGTTTTTGGAGTGGGGGCCTTCAAAGACGCGCGAAACGGAGGCCAATAGGTTGCGCGTATATTCGTGCTTCGGCGCGGTCAAAATCGTGTCGACCTTCCCGCTTTCCAGTATTTCGCCGTTCCGCATGACGGCTACTCGGTCTGCATATTTGGCGACGAGACCAAGATCATGTGTAATGAGAAGCACTGTCGTGCCCAGCTCACGTGTGAGCGCGACCATCACATCCAGAACCTGTTTCTGCACAATCACGTCAAGTGCCGTTGTCGGCTCATCTGCGATCAGCAGTTTCGGTCTCGGCAACAAGACGGAGGCCAGCATGATCCGTTGTCGCAACCCGCCCGAAAATTGGTGTGGGAAGCGGTGCAAGGCGGCTGCTGGATCCGGCACGCGGACTTTTGCCAGAAGCTCGCATGCCATCTCCCGTATCTTCGGCAAGGACAGCTTGGTGTGGAGCCGCATGGCTTCGGCAAGCTGCGTGCCGATCGGTAGTGACGGATTCAGCGAGACCATCGGCTCTTGAAAGATCAATCCAACCTTGCTGCCACGAACGCTACGCCAACGAGACTGCGGCGCCTTGCTCAGGTCATCGCCGTCCAGAACCAACCTCTCCGCAGCTGACGTTGCGGCAGGCGGAAGAAGGCCCAAAAGACTGCGCCCCAGCAGTGTCTTGCCGGAACCGGATTCTCCCACCAGCGCAAACACTTCTCCACGCTCCAGTCTGAGCGAGGCGTTCCGGACGACATGCCTGTCCCCGAACGAGATGTTGAGGTTCTTGAGGTCAAGAATGTACTGCCGTTCGCCCGAGTTCATGTTTGTAAACCCGGATCAAAACGTTCGCGCAAACCATCGCCGATGAAGTTTATGGCAAGCACGCAGGCAGAGAGTGTAATGCCGGGAAAAAGCCCCAGCCAAGGCGCCGTCATGATGAATTGGCGACTGTCGGCGAGAAGGCCACCCCAGGTCGCGGCGGGGGGTGGCGCACCGAGACCGAGAAAGCTCAAGGCGCTTTCGATCAACAGGGCTTGTGCGGCGAGAGTGGCTGCGACGACGGCAATCGGCGTAACGCAGTTGGGTGCAACATGGCGCAGGAAAATCGTTGTTTCGCTTGTCCCGAAGAGCCGGGCTGCACTGACAAATTCCTTCTCGCGGACGGAAAAAACCGAACTGCGCAATACGCGTGCAACTGACGGCGCAGAAGCCAGGCCCACGGCCACAGCGACACCCGTTGCTGACGGGCCGAGGACTGCCATGATCAAGAGAGCAAGCAGCAGCGCCGGCAGCGCCGTAAGGGAATCGACAATCGCCGATATCAGGGTATCGATCCACCCGCCGCGATAACCGGCAACGGCGCCCAACGATCCTCCGACAAAAAGGGCCACTAGGGTGGCGAAGCCACACACCGCAAAACTCAATGGTCCGGCTGCGAGCACGCGGCTGAAGAGGTCGCGGCCATATTGATCCGTGCCGAACCAATGTTGAAGGGATGGCGGTCGAAGCTGCGCCGACAGATCGACAGCCAGTGGATCGTAATTTGGCGCGAGTGCGAGCAACAGAACGGCGGCTGCGGCCAGCAGCACCCAGCCGTATAAGCGGAATGTGTGTGGCATATTCCGCCTCACAGCCGCACCCGTGGATCGAGAAGCGGGTAAAGCATGTCCACAAGCAAGTTCATCAGGATGTAGATACAAGCGACGAACAGCGCGATCCCCTGCACAACGGGATAGTCGCGGGCATAGATGGAATCGACGAGCAGACGGCCAAGTCCGGGCAATGTGAATACGGTCTCGATAACGGCAGCGCCGGCGAGCAATGCGCCAAGAACCCAACCGGCGAAAGTGAGTGTGGGCGCGAAGGCATTTTTGAGGACATGGCGCAGAAGCACCGCGCCATCGCTCAGCCCTTTCGCATAGGCGTGCGTCACATATTCCATGCGCAGCACGTCAATTGCCGATGCCCGCATCAGCCGGACAAAACTTCCGGCCTGTGCCAGAGCCAGACAGGCCACGGGTAATACAAGATAAGCAACGCCGGCATAGCCAATGGTGGGAAACCAATGCAGATAGATTCCGAACACCAGAATAAGCAGCAAGCCCACCCAGAAACTCGGCACCGAGAGAAAAAGGATGGATACGAAAACAATCGAGCGATCCGCCAGACGACCCCGCTGCCACGCGGCTACCAGGCCGGCGGGCACGGCGAAAAACAGGGCGACGGCCATCGCAACGACAACAACCCGTGCGGTTATCCAAAATCTGTCGGCTATGAGGGTGGTGACTTCCTGGCCGGTGACGACGGAGTGGCCAAGATTCAAGGTCAAAACGGACTTCAGCCAAAGAAAATATTGCACGATGAAAGGCTGATCCAATCCAAGGCTTCTGCGAGCTTCGGCAATAGCCTGCGGATTTTGAATGTCTCCCACCATCAACAGAACGGGATCGCCGGGAATGAGACGTATCAGGATGAAAACCGTCAGAGAGACGACAAGAAGCGTCGGCAGCACCATGGCCATTTTGCGCAGCACATAGGTCATTGTGGGCGTCCGCTTGGCGCGCGTATGTCCACGCCCCAAAGCCGCGGTTTCGCCGCCGACCAGGCATCGTATCCGGATATTCTGTCCGATACGGCATCGATGACGGTGGCACCGTAGAGATTGATCATGGGTACGTCGGCAAGCATGAGCCGATGCATGTCGTCGAACAATTTTGATCGATTGACAGCTTCGGGCAACACGCTCGCCCGCTCGGCCAATTTCAGCGCTTCTCCGTTTTGCCACTGCATCCACGGATTTTCGTGCATCACGCCAAGCACGCTTTGAAACGCAAAAAGCGGGTAGGGGCGGCCCGAAAAGCCGAAGGACATCAATTGAAAGCGGCGCGCCGGAACATTCGCCAGCTGTGTGGCCCACTCCAAGACTTCGAGCCGAACGTTCAAGCCAACCTTGCGCAACATGCTTTGAACGATAATGGCGTTATCGAACATGGCGGGGTAGCGCTTGTTGGCCTGCAGCAGAATGGGCTCGCCCCGATAGCCCGCTTCGCGCAGCAAGCGCCGCGAGGCTTCCGGATCGTAGGTGTAGCCCTGCTCGTCGACCTCGTCGTGGTAAGGGGATGCCCTCGAGATGACGGAGGGGTTGGCGCGTGCTCTTCCGAAGGTGGCGCCCTTGGCGAGCGCGCGATAGTCGATGGCATGTGCGATGGCTTCGCGGACCAGCTTGTTCTTGAGGATAGGGTCTTCTGTGTTCAGCAATAGCGCCAGCCATTCGATGCTTGGCGACTGCAAAATCCGGACGGAAGGCTCCGAAGCCAATTCTCCCAGGTCGGACGGCTGAAGGCCGGTGACGATGTCGATCTGTCCGGAATAGAGCGCCGCGCGCGCGGCGGCAGCATCGGGGATCACGTCCCACCGGATATATTTTGCAAGCGCCTGCTTTGCGCCGGCATAACCGCTGCGTGGTTCAGGGCGCGGGCGATAGCCATCGAAGCGTTTGAGCAGCACAAACTGCCCGCGGCGCCATTGGGCGATTTCATAAGGCCCGGTTCCGATAGGCTTGATCCAGTGGCCCGACGCATTCACAGAGTCGGGATGCAGGACTGCACCCAGGCATTGGAAATTCGCCATCTGCTCCAGCAGCAGGTAATTGGGGTTTGCGAGGTGGAACACGACCGTCAATGAGTCCGGCGTGTCTATCGCACTGATCTTTATGCCATGCGTCCCGTCATACCAGTCGCGGCAGAGAAAGCGGGTTTTGGGATCGAGCAGGCGCTCCCAGCTCCATTTCACTTCGCGAGAGGTAACCCGTGCGCCATTTTGGAATTTGATTCCTGTTCGAAGATGGAAGGTGTAGCGCGTGCCGTCTGAAGAAACTTCATAGGTGTCCGCGAGCATCGGGGCGACGTGAAAATTCTCGTCATATGCAACCAGCCCCTCCACCACATGGGCGAGGACGGCGTCCGTAATCGCGTCGCGATCGACGCCAGGATTGGTTCCGCGGATGTCGGAAGGTATCGCAATGCGGATTTCGTCTGGCGGAGGTGATGTGCCCACCGCTCTTGAGCATCCGGCCACGGCCGCCAAGAGAACGGCAATGACCGCCAGTCTTGATGCCAAATTCACTGCGCCTGTTCGGGTGTGGGTTGATTGCAGGAAAGATCATATTTCCAGAACACGGCCCCACGATAGGGAGCGGGCGCGATAATCGCGCTGCGCTCCGTTACATCCATAATGATGGTGGCAACCGTCGAAGATGTTCCCCCACCCGGACCTTCCACCGGAGATCGGCAGACGGCGTGTGGCGCACCCCTGCGATCGGCAAACGCCTGCTTGAGGTCTGCAACGTCGATTGCGCCGCGCTTGGCCGACAGCATATTCCGGACGCGATCTTCCCGGTGCAGCGAATCAGGCGTCACGTGAAGGCCGAGATCGGTCATCTTTGCCTGGGCGCCAACGGAGACGAAGTGGTTGGCATGGACCAAAAGACCGTTCTGCGGCCGCACCCAAAAGACTTCCGGCGGCGTGGCTTCCAGATCGACGCCTTCGCCCTCCACATGGCTCATCATGATATTCGTCGAGAATGACCGCGGGGCCAGAAGCACCTTGCGGATGGCCTCGGTATAATTCGGTTCCTCCAGCACCGCGCGACGAACCAATGGCACCGGAATGCCGGCGCGGCCGAAATCATGCTGACATTTGAGAAAATTCCCGGTGATCGCGAGGCCTGCGGAATTGAAACCACAGCGTGCCAGCATTCCGGCTTCGACCATTGTCAGGATATCCGGGCCATCGTCGCGCCGGATGCGCAAGACTATGGCCGAATTTTCGCACGCCGCCTGCCAATCCCAGTTTTGTCCGTGGAGCAGAGTCCCGCGGGCGGTGATCTCCGGAAGCACAATGGCACCGGTGCAGCCTTCGTCCGTCTCTTCGAGAACGTCTTCGGGCCGAGAATTGCCGTGCATCATCTCGGTTCGTGCGTTCAGGGCGATGATATCTTCCGTGGGAACATCGCAACCTTTTGCGATGCCAACGATCTCCTCCAGCATCCGCGGCGCGTAGGCTTCGATCCGGGGCATGAACTGCGCCGCGACCTCGCGGACGGCCGGCCAATTATATCCGGAGCGGGCAAAGGCTTCCCGATAGATCGCCAGGCTGATGTTGATGCGAGAAACGGCCTGCTTTCCATACTGCACGCCGCGTTCGAATGGTGCTCCCGAAATATCGATGAGCGGAAAATGACTCATATACGCCCCTTTGTTGCGTCCCTGCCTAGCCCGCTGGCCGACCGATTTGTATTACATATAAATAGAAAACAATTCCAGACCTGGCAAGGTCGCCCCGCCCGAGGAATACGCCCGAGTTTGCATCTCGGTTCGGGCGTTGCCAACAGGAAAATTGTATTCTATCTACGGAAAATACTAAGCCTCTACCGGCTCCGCGGCAGCGTCGCGCTGCCCGGTCCGCGACAGGAACGATTCCTGATAGAGGCGGCTGGAGGTTTGCAGGTGGTGACGCAGCAGATGGGCCGCCCAATCGCGATCGCCCGCTTCGAGCGCATCTATGATGGCGATGTGCTCCTGACAGGATTCCGTAAGCCGATCGATGTGGCGGGCCTTGTATTCCATCAGCCGGCGAAGCTTGTTCTGTTGTTTGATCATCTGCGCAAAAAATCGGTTGCCGGACATCGCGGCCAGCATCTCATGAAAGGCGGCGTTGGTTTCGAAAAATTCGGTTCGGCTGATCTTGTGTGCGCCTTTGCGCAAAAGTTCCTCATGCTGTTCGCGCGATTTCGCAAGCTTGCGAAGATCCGGGGCATAGGTCGGTTCCAGAAGGCCGGACGGCTCGACCAGAACCCGGACGCGGTAACTTTCCATAACGGCTTCGGGGGAATTCAGGATGGGCTGGATCGTCCAGCCCACGCCGGCACTGCGCTCGACCACGCCTTCCTTGGCCAGTCGCCACAGGACGCGTGTGACCAATCCCCGCTGGACCTCGTAGCGGCGGATAAGATCGATTTCCGTCACTTCTTCCTTCCAATGCCCTCTGACGATATCGCGAACAACATTGGAATAAAGCTTCTCTTCCTCCGACATCGGAATGCCGAGGCGCCCGAGGTTGATCGAACCCGGCGTGACGGCGAGAAAATAGCCGCGGTTGGCAACGACCTTAAGGACGCCGATTTTTTCCAGATAGTTCAGCGTGGCCCGGACAGGAGTGCGCGAAACGCCAAAAAGCGCCGCGAATTTCTCCTCGGTCAGGTGCTGGCCCTTCTCCAGATCGTTGTCCTTAATGTATTCAACGATCTGCAGCGCAATCTTGGCTTGAAGATCGCTGATACGCTGGGTCTTTTTCGGCACTGGGCGGCGTCCTGCAATAACGGCGGCTGGCGGGCTGACTGGACTCTATCATAAACAAATACAGGAACGGGTGAAATGGCTTCTGAGCGCGCTGACTTGGGATATTACGACACCGGGCGAACGCCCTTCTTTGCGCTGCAGGCCGATCCCCGATTTTCCTATTGTTTGTTCGTCCCGCCCGACTATCGCGAATCAAATAAAGCTTATCGCCTGATTGTCTTGGTCCACGGCACAGAACGCAGTGCCGCAGCCTATCGTGACGCCTTTGCCGACCTGGCAGTCGAGCGGGATTGCATCATTCTGGCGCCACTGTTCGCTGCGAACATGACATCGGCCTACGATCTGAGCAGCTACAAGTTTATCCGGTATGGCGGCATCAATTACGACGATATCCTGTTCGCCATGGTGGCGGAGGTTGCCGCCAAATATCGGCTGAAGTCCGAAAAGTTTTCGCTCTACGGCTTTTCCGGAGGCGGCCATTTTGCGCACCGGATGTTCATCCTCCACCCCGAAAGGTTGGAGGCGGTTTCGATCGGGGCGCCCGGCCTTGTCACGCTGCTCGATCCTTCCAAAGCCTGGTGGGCCGGCATTTCCGACCTGGAGAAGCGGTTCGGCAAGACACTCAATCTCGACGCCATGCGAACGGTCCCGGTGCAGATGGTGATCGGCGATCAAGATACCGACACGTGGGAAATCACCCTGGATCGGACATCGGAATGGTGGGTGGAAGGGGCCAACGATGCCGGCGTAACCCGGCTCGATAGGATCGCTTCACTCAAAAAAAGCTTTGAAGACCATGGCATTGCCGTGCGCCTCGATTGCGTGTCCGGCGCGGCGCATCTGGGCATCGCCATGTTCCCCTCTGTGATCGCATTCTTCGCCGACGTGCTCAGCGGGCGTGCATGACGCATTGTTTTTAATCGGCCTTAGACTCAATTGACAGGAATGTCCGCCAGAGGAATATCCCATTATAATCATCAACTTGTGCAATATACCTTTTCTCAGGCCAAACCAGACTTGTTTTTTATCGATATTAGATACAAGATTGGAATGGTGCTGCTGACTGTTCGGCCGCATGTAAGAGGGGCAATTCATATGCACAAGAGAACTTCGCTCGCCGCAATGTTGAGCGCTTCTGCTGTATTCCTCGGTTCCAACGCGTTCGCAGCCGATAGCGATTCCGTGGAAACCGTCACCGTAACCAGTTCTCGTATCTCGACCGATCTTAAGACGTTCGCCGGTTCGGTAACCGTCATCAGCCGTGACGACGTGCTCACCCAGACAAAATTTTCCAACGATCTGGGGCAATTGCTATCCAATTCGATTCCCGGTCTCGCGGTATCTTCGAGCGGCAGCTACTCAAATTTTGATCAGACCCTGCGCGGGCGCAAACCGGCGATCTTTATCGACGGCATACCGGTCAGCGTGACCTTGCGTGACGGCGGCCGCGACAATCGGCTAATCGGCACCAATGCCATCGGCGGTATCGAGGTGGTGAGTGGCGCCACGGCAATTTATGGCCTTGGCGGCGCCGGCGGCTTGATCAACTACGTCACGCGGACGCCGGGAGAAGGCGCACCGGAATTCGAGACCAACGGCAGCTTTGGCGGGTCATTGACGAACTTTTCCGACAGCACAAATTTCTCAGTCGGTCAGAGCGCGCTTGGGCGATTTGACAACTTCTCTTACGTCGTTACGGGAAATTTCGAGAAGTACAATTCGCTTTTCGATGCCGATGGCGATCGCATTCCGCCCGATCCGCAAAGCCAGGGCGGCATCGCCGACACGAAGACCTACAATTTCTTTGCAAAGCTCGGTTACGATCTCACCGATACGCAGCACATCTACCTCACCGGCAGCGCCTATGAGCTTCTGCAAGACACCGACTATTCGAACGGCGTCGGCGTGTATCGGGTATCGAAAACGCCTGCTGTTCCTGTTCCGCCGCTGGGCAACAACCAGTTCACGCGTAACCACATTGCGAGCCTTCGCTACCTCAACGAAAACATCTTCGGCAGTTCGCTTGATGTCGACGCCTATTACAGCCAATACAAATCGCTCTTTGCCTTCTACGCATACCCCTACTATCCACCCAATGGCGGCCAAAGCTCGATCGACAATTTCGAGCGTGGCATCCGCACAACCATCAACACACCCGTCGATCTTGGAACGGGTGGGGGAAACGTGCAGTGGGGCGTGGATTATTCCTATATCGACTCGCGCCAGCGGATGACGAATGGCCAATTGCTTGTGCCGGATCTCAAGCAGAATGCGATTGCGCCCTTTGCGCAAGCGAGCCTGCCCGTCACACCGTGGCTCACGCTCAACGGCGGAATTCGCTGGGAGGATGACTCCATCGCCGTCAACACCTTCACGACGATTCCCATCTATACGCCGAGCCTGCCCGGCGGAGTAACTGTGCAGGGTGGGACGCTCGACTATTCGAAAGTGCTTTTCAACATCGGCGGCGTAGTGGCGCCATTCTCTTCCGGTCCGCTCGCCGGCGCCAGCGCGTATGCAGTCTTCTCCCAAGGCTTCTCAGTCGGCGATTTCGGCCGCGCGTTGCGTTCAACCACGGCCACCTCGATCTCGCAGTTCGATTTCAAGCCGCAAGTCATCGACAGCTATGAAATCGGCCTGCGGGCCGACTACCCCGGGTTTACCGGTCACATAGCGGGCTATTTCAACACATCGGAATATGGCTCGACCTTCAATGCCGTCACCTTTGAGCTTGTCCGCGCTCCCGAACACATCTGGGGCCTGGAAGCGGCATGGGATGTCAAACCGACCGACACGTTCTCGTGGGGTGGTTCGGTGAGCTGGACCAACGGCAGGACACAGAATGTCACAACGGAAGTGTGGTCGCCGCTGGACGATACGCGCATTCCGCCGCTGAAACTCATGAGCTATGTGCAGGAACAATTCCTGCCGGATCTCATGGGGCGCGCCCAACTCACATATTCCGGAAACGAGTCGCGGTTCCCCGGAAATCCCGGTGTCTACGGAAAGTCGAATATACCGGCCTTCGCATTGCTGGATCTGATGGTCAGCTATGATACCGATTACGGAACGTGGACCTTGGCCGCAGACAATGTGCTGAACGAGGATTATTACACGCCGGATTCCTATATCTACGCAACCAACACCAACTTTACGAAGGGGCAGGGCGCCACGTTTCGCATTTCCTACAGCATCAAATATTGAGAACCTCGAAGAGATATCGGCCTCCGCGACGGTTTCCGTCGCGGAGGTTTTTGTTTAGTCGGGCTTGTAGCTTTGCGCCATGATCCGCGCCACTTCGCGACCACTCGCGTCGGATTCGGCAAGCAGACCGCGCATCACTCTCAACCGATCCGCGGCGGGATGAGCCTGGCTGAGCTTGGCCGCACCTTCCAGGGATTCAATGTGCAGCCGGAAGGCCCGGATGCGCGGTAGCAACATGTCCACCATACCTGCAGGCGCATCTTCCAAACGCCAGGGCTCGCGCGCAGCCTTCTCCATCACCGTGATGGTGCGGATCAATATGTTTCGGGCGCCCTCACCATCCATCACCGGTTCAAGGCTGCCGCGAACCTGGGCTGAAAGATAATTCCAGGTTGGAACTTGAGGTTTATCCACGTACCAGCGTGGGGAGACGTAAGCGTTGGGTCCGTTGAAAATCGCGAGCGCCGGTTGGACCGTGACCAGCTGGTCCGAATGCGCGTTTCGAAGCGCAATGTGCCCGATCAGGCGTTTTTCATCTTTCGCCTCCGTCTCGAACACCAGTGGAGTCGACGTTGCAAACAGCCCATTGGCCGCCGCCGTCACGACGTTTGCGAAAGGATGGTTGCGGATCAGCGTGCGCAAATCTTCTGCCGCATAATAGGGCGGTACGAACATGCTGGCCGGCTGGTCGGACATCGAATTCCCCAATTGTATTCTGTTACGATGAAATGCTAAATTCTTTTCCGGTCCACAACAAGGGAGGGCGACCTGCCCATCGATTTTGAGATCAAGGCGATGATGGATGCCGCTCTTGCGGCCGGTGGCAAGCCCGTTGCCGAGTTGCCGCTCGCGACTGCCCGCGAGGCCTATTCGCAGCGCTATCGCGAACGCAGCCTGCCCGCACCGGTAGGCGTCGCTTCCGAAAACATCGCCATCCCGACGGTCGAGGGCCCTCTTGCCGCCAGGCTATATAAGCCGGAAGGGGCGAAGAACGGGCTTCCGCTTCTCGTCTATTTCCACGGCGGCGGTTTCGTTCTCGGGAATGCGGCAGGCTATGAAGGCCAGAGCATGCGATTGGCCCAGGATATCGGCTGCGCGGTGCTGTTTCCCGAATATCGTCTTGCACCCGAACATCCTTTTCCGGCCGCTCTGCTGGATGCGATAAACACTTTGAATTGGGCTCATGCCCATGCGAACGAGATCGGCATCGACCCATCGCGCATCGCGGTCGCGGGCGACAGCGCGGGCGGCAATCTTGCCGCCAACATGGCTATTGCTTCGCGCGACGGCCGCGTTCCCAAGCTTGCCCTTCAGGTATTGTTCTATCCTGTCACCGATTATCGCGGTCATTTCGGCTCGGGGCCGAAATTTTCCTCCCGCGAGGAATTTGCGAAAGGCTTCTGGCTGGATCGCACGGCACAGGAATGGTTTGCACGCTCTTATCTTCAGCGCCCGGAAGACGCCCATGACAGCCGCACTTCCATTCTTCTGCAGAGCGATATGAGTGGCCTGCCGCCCGCGCTTGTCATCACTGCAGCTTACGATCCGTTGCGGGACGAGGGCGAAGCTTATGCCAGGAAAATGGAAGCGGCTGGCGTTGCTGTCACCCATTGGTGCATCGAGGGGATGATCCACAATTTCCTGGGGCACACGGCCAAGTCGGCAGCGGCGCGTGCCGCGTTCGACAAGATTGCCGCGGAGATACGCAAACGGCTATCGGCATGACAGCCGCGTATGGCGATACGCGCCTCTTCATCGGTGGTGCGTGGCAGGCCGGACGGGCGGGCGAGATCGCAGTCGTCAATCCGGCTACGGAAGAGACGATCGGCCATGTCGCGCGCGCTTCGCGTGGCGATCTGGAAGATGCTGTGGCGGCTGCGAAGCTGGGTTTTTCCGCTTGGCGCGAGGTTTCGACTTTCGATCGCTGTCTCATTTTGCGGGAGGCGGCGAAACGGTTGCGGGCAGACGCTGAGGCGACTGCGGAGCTGATGAGCCTCGAACAAGGAAAGCCGGTGACACAGGCCAAAGGCGAAGTGCTTGCCGGGGCCGACATCATCGACTGGTTCGCCGAAGAAGGTCGCCGTACTTACGGACAGGTCGTCCCGTCCAGACATCCCTCGGTGACCCAGATCGTCGTCAAGGAACCGGTCGGCATCGTTGCGGCGTTCACGCCGTGGAATTTTCCGGTCAACCAGGCGGTGCGGAAAATCTCCGCTGCTCTGGCCGCTGGCTGCTCCGTTGTCCTCAAAGGGCCGGAGGAAACGCCAGCCTCGGTGGCAGCACTTGTTCGCGCATTTGTCGAAGCCGGTCTTCCGGCGGGAGCGTTGAATCTCGTTTTCGGCGCACCGGCCGAAATCTCGGCTTATCTCATTGCGCATCCCGACGTGCGCAAGATTTCCTTCACCGGGTCTACCGCTGTCGGAAAGCAGCTTGCAGCGCTTGCCGGGCAGCATATGAAGCGCATCACAATGGAGCTGGGAGGCCATGCGCCCGCAATCGTCTTTGCAGATGCGGATGTGGTCCAGGCGGCGACCATTCTGGCCACTCAGAAGTTTCGTAATGCAGGACAGATCTGCGTTGCCCCGACCCGTTTCCTTGTCCACAAAGACATATTCGATGCGTTCACAGACAGCTTTGTTGAAAAAGCGCGTTCTTTGAAAGTCGGGCCGGGCAACGATCCGTCAT
The DNA here is from genome assembly GCA_964612235.1 of uncultured Rhizobium sp. Classification (GTDB taxonomy): domain Bacteria; phylum Pseudomonadota; class Alphaproteobacteria; order Micropepsales; family Micropepsaceae; genus Rhizomicrobium. Next base: position 4,529 of record CAZTCU010000013.1, on the reverse strand, counting down.
CACAACTGGGCCCGCTCGCGAACGAACGCCGTCTCACGGCGATGCAGACGCTAGTGGACGACGCGGTTGGCAAGGGTGCGCGTCGTCTCACCGGCGGCAAACGCCTCGGCAATCGGGGCTATTTCTTTGAAGCCACCGTGCTTGCCGATGTTCCGTTGACCGCCGTGGCCATGAATGAAGAACCGTTTGGACCGATCGCGTTGATCAACCGCTTTTCCGATCCGGAAGACGCCATCGAAGAAGCAAATCGCTTGCCATTCGGCCTTGCCGCTTACGCCTACACACGGTCACGCGAAACTATCCGGAAGATCAGCGGCGCCGTCGAAGCCGGGATGCTATCCATCAATCATCACGGCCTGGGACTTCCGGAACTTCCTTTCGGCGGAATCAAGGATAGCGGTTACGGAACGGAAGGCGGCTCGGCGGCGCTCGATGCCTATCTTAACGCCAAGCTGATCACTCAGGCCTGACGCGCGCGAAGGCGCGCCTGCGCCTTTTGACGATTGCGCAACCACCACAATCCAAAACCGAGCGCGATCATGCTCATCAGCCAAAGCCCGTTCACAAGGCTCAAGATCCTGCCGGGCAATCCCAAAATCTCCCCGGTATGAACCGGAAACGTGTCCATTGCGAATTGGGTGGCGAAAGGGGCTGTTCGGGCATCGTAAGAGGCCAAAACCTTGCCGTTCGTGGCATCGACATAGACCGCGGTCGTGCCGAAGACGCGCCGCGGTTCGCCTGGTGCTTTGACGCGCACACGGTACCACGGCGATTTTTCTGTTGGCATCTCCAGCACGGCGAATGTCGACCCGGGATATTGCGCGATGGCGGTTTCGATGGCCTGCGAAGCGGGGATATGGAATGCAGCCGATGGTTTGGGGGCTACATTTGGCGCTTGCGTCGAAACACCCAGCAATTCATCGATCGGCTCGATCAGCCCCAGAATGGCGCCCGCAGAAATGAAGATAATGGCAGGCACGACAAACCAGAGCCCAACCGCGCGATGCCATGTGAACCAGGTCATGGCGGGCTGCTTCTGCCTGGAAGGCAACAGCCAGTTGCGCCAGCGCCCGCGTGGCGGCCATGCCAGTTGCAGACCGAAAGCAACAGTTGTGAGCAGCAGCACACCGCTGAGACCGAGAAAGATGCGCCCGGTCTCGCCTGCAAAAAGCGATGTGTGAAAAAGATACATGAGCTGGAATGCTGTCATGGAAGCGTAGTCGAAATCGAACGGGCGATCGCGCAGGACGTCCCCTTTGCCGTCGAGTCTCAGCAAATGCGTGCCGTTGGGTTCGCGTAGGTAAAGGTCATAAAAGCCGGGCAATCCGCCAGACGCAGTGAGCACCGTTACACCGCCGTTCGGATGGCGGCGCTCTTCGATGACGATGCGTTGGTCGATGCGTTTTAGATCGACGGCGGCAGCCGGAGCGCCAAGCAGCGCATCGTCCCATTCGCGATGGAACACCAATATCGTTCCGGTTAGCGCCTGCAGAAACCAAAGCCCGCACACTGTGAGGCTTATATATTTGTGCAGGGTCCGGATCAGATACATTTGCCGGGCAGTCTAGGCTGCCTCGGCGAGCGCGCTTTCGGGAGCGCGCGCGGTGAGGCCGAGCGCGTGTGCCACGTCATCGTTGGTCAGTTCTCCGCGATAAGCGTTCAGTCCGCGCCGCAAATGTACGTTGGTGCGAAGCGCTTTTTCCACACCCATATCCGCCAGATCCAGAACGAAGGGCAGGGTGGCATTGTTCAGCGCATAAGTTGAGGTGCGCGCAACCGCGCCGGGCATGTTGGCGACACAATAATGCACGATATCGTCAATGACATAGGTCGGCTCGGCATGCGTCGTTGGACGGCTTGTTTCGGCCCCGCCACCCTGATCGATCGCCACATCCACAAGAACGCTTCCGGGTTTCATCGTCTTCAGGTCGGATGCCAGCACCAGGCGTGGCGCCGCTGCGCCAGGTACGAGCACGCCAATGATCACGCAGTCCGCCGTTTCGAGAAGCCGGGAAATCGTTTCACGGAAGGGGAATGCTGTCTTCAGCCTGTCGCCGAAGCGCGCATTGAGTGCGCGCAGAACATGCGCCGAGCGATCGATCACCGTCACGCTTGCGCCAAGCCCTAACGCCATGGACGCCGCATTGGACCCGACAATGCCCCCGCCCAATATGACGACGTTGCTGGGTTCGACCCCAACCGCGCCGCCCAGCAAAACGCCCTTTCCGCGATGATGCGTTTCCAGGCAATTGGCGGCTGCCTGAACCGACATGCGTCCCGCGATCTCCGACATCGGCGCCAAAAGCGGCAAGCCGCCTTCTGGCGATGTCACGGTTTCATAGGCAATGGAAGTTGCCCCGCTCTGAACGACCTCATCCGTCAAAACCTTGTCCGCCGCCAGATGCAAATAGGTGAAAAGCGCCTGGCCGCGGCGAAGGCGTTTGCGTTCGACCTGCAACGGCTCTTTGACCTTCACGATCAATTCGGCAGCGCGAAACAACGCATCGACATCGGCCTCGATGCGCGCGCCGGCGTTTCGATAATGAGCATCCGTGGCGCCGATCCCTTGGCCCGCGCCCTGTTCGACAATTACCTCGTGACCGCGGCGCGTCAGCTCGCGCACGCAAGCCGGGATCAATCCAACGCGATTTTCCTGCGGTTTGATTTCTTTGGGAACGCCGATCAGCATGAAATTCTCCGGTTAAGCTATCTTCTTCAGTACAGTTGCCAATGTTTCGACAATCGCGTCGATCTGCTGGCGCGAAATGATCAGAGGCGGCGAGAGCGCGATGATGTCGCCTGTCACGCGAATGAGGACACCGGCATCGAAGGCCGCACGAAAGGCCTCGATAGCGCGTGCGCCGGCCGCATCCTTGCGGCCTTCCAATTCGATGCCCGCCACCAGTCCGAGATTGCGAACATCCACCACGTGTGGGCTGCCGCGCAGAGAATGAACCGCCTGTTCGAAGTAGGGCTCCAGTTCCTTTGCTCTCGCGAACAGAGATTCCTCGCGATAGGTCTCCAGCGTGGCCATCCCTGCTGCAGCGGCCAAGGGATGACCGGAATAGGTATATCCATGAAAGAATTCGATGCCCGAGCGCGTGGCATCGATGATCGCGTCGTGGATCGGCTGCCGAACAACGACTGCACCCATGGGAACCGATCCGTTGGTCAATCCCTTGGCGCAGGTGACGATGTCGGGCATAACGCCAAAACGTTCCGCGGCGCTCGCGGCGCCCAAGCGTCCGAAGGCCGTTATGACCTCGTCGAAGATCAGCAAAATTCCGTGTTTTGCAGTGATCGACCGCAGCCGTTCCAGATAACCTTTGGGCGGGACGAGCACGCCCGTGGAACCGGCCAACGGTTCGACGATCACAGCGGCGATCGTTTCCGCGCCGTGAAGCCCGATAATGCCTTCGAGCGCGTCGGCAAATTCCGCGCCCTTTTCCGGTTGCCCTTTTGCGAAGGCGTTGCGCGCCAGATCATGTGTGTGCGGCAGATGGTCGACGCCCGGCAGAAGTGCAAAAACGCGGCGGTTGCTAACGATCCCACCCACCGAAATACCCCCAAACCCCACGCCGTGATAGCCGCGCTCGCGGCCGATCAAGCGTGTGCGGGCGCCATCGCCGCGCGCGCGATGATAGGCCAGCGCGATCTTCAGTGCCGTGTCGACGGATTCCGAGCCGGAATTGGTGAAGAAAACCCGGTTGAGATCGCCAGGAAAAAGCCGCGCAACGTAATCTGCGAATTCAAACGCCAAGGGATGGCTGAGCTGGAAGGACGGGCCGTAATCCAGTTCGGCCGCCTGCTTTTGGATTGCTTCCACAATCTTCGGCCGCGTGTGTCCGGCATTTACGCACCAAAGACCGGCGGTCGCGTCCAGGATCGGCCGTCCGTCGGGCGTGAAATAATGCATGTCCTTGGCTGAGGCGAGGAGCCGGGGCGACTCCTTGAAAGCCTTGTTGTCCGTGAACGGCATCCAGAAGGCGGAGGCGTTGGGCAGGTCCATGGGCGAAGCCATATTGTATTTCATCGTCATATAATGCAATATGCTCAAATCACAGGTTTGGCAAGCTCGGATCGAAAATCTCACGACAGGATCATGCGAAAACTGGGAATAGCAGGGCTGCAGCTCGATCTCCGCCTTGGAAACAATATCGAACGCATTGGAGCGGAGATACGGGGCGCCAAGGCCCGCATGCCGTGGCTTGATCTGTTCGTTCTCAGCGAACTTTGCGCTTATGGGCCGGATATCCGGCATGCGGAAAAGCGCGAGGATCCCGCCGAACAGGCTTTTTGCCGTTTCGCGAAAGAAGCGGGTGTCTGGCTCATACCGGGCTCGCTTTTCGTTGAGGACAACGGCTCAGTCTTTAACGAAGCCGCTCGCGGTTGGAACGGGTTGGGACAGGTTCTCAAAAGCTTTCGCGATACCCGGATTTCGTTTCCGCAATACGCAACCGGTTCGCGCTCGCCTTTTCTCGGCGCACTTGGTCCGCTCGCCCTGCCGAAATCATCACTCCCGCAAAGAT
>CAZTCU010000012.1:12722-23390 GCA_964612235.1 uncultured Rhizobium sp. | reverse complement strand
CTACTGGCAGGATTATTCCTGGGCGCGCGTCTTCAACGACAATCCGTATGATCGCCTGCGCGGCTACACCAACGTCAACCTGACGTTCATTCTCACGGATGAGAACGGCTGGCAGGCGATGGCCTACGCCAAGAACATCTTCAACACCACCGCGATCACCGGCGCGTTTCTGAACTCCGACGATACGGCACTGACAACCAACGTGTTCGTCACCGATCCCCGCCTGATCGGTATCCGCGTAACGAAGAACTGGTGAGGGGGAAACGATGACCGAGATCATCCAACGCAACATTCGCAGAAACCTTCGCTACCGGCTTCTCTTGTCGGTGTCTTCCGCCGCGGCACTGGCCCTTGCTGGTGAAGCACAGGCGCGGGACGATGCGCGTCCGACAGTTTGGATAGAACTTGGCGGCGCGTTCGATCAGATCAGCCGGGAAGCGACGGAGTGGGTTCCGCCCAACCTGACCGATCCCATTTCAAACCCGTCTCCCGAACCGTTCGGCAAGTCGCCCGCCATTGGATACGATGTCGATGCGGCAATCGAGATACAGCCCAATGGCTCGGACTGGATATTTGGCGCGTCGCTGCGCTATGGCCGCGCACAGCGTGGCCCCAAGCATTTTCACGACCAGACCTATAAAACGAGAAATGCCGGATACGGAAAATACGCCCTCACGACATACGCTTTCCTGAACGCGAAGGAACAGTCGCGTTCGACGCATGCCATCATCGATTTCGATGTCGGTCGCGATGTGGGCCTCGGCTCGTTCCACGACGGCAGATCCACGATCCACTTCGGCGTGCGGATGGCACAACTGAACGAACGCGCCGAAGCCTCGCTCACCGCGTTCTCCACCGCCCCGGCGAAATACAGCAGCGGCAAGATCGTTCATAAGGCCGATGCGTTGATGGCGCGCAGTTATACCGGCTTCGGGCCTGCCGTTTCGTGGGATGGAGCCGCACCGCTCATAGGTTCGTTGGACGACGGGCTTTCCTTTGATTGGGGCGCGAACGCAAGCGTACTGTTCGGCAAACAAAAAGCCCGTATTGCCCTGCACACGCAGGATGCTCGCTATTATGGCGCGGGCGCCAATACTGTCCTATCGCATCTGACCAGTGCCCCGGTTCGCGACCGAACGGTTGCGGTTCCAAATTTGGGCGGTTTTGCCGGGCTTTCGTGGCGGTTGCCGAACAGCGAAATCAGTTTGGGTTATCGGGCAGATTTCTTCTTTGGTGCTGTCGATGGCGGTCTCAGCACGTCCGAAAAGGAGACTCGCGGATTTTATGGTCCGTTCGCCAAGATCAGCGTCGGATTGGGCGGGTAGCTATAGAACAGCTAAGTCCTTGCAATAGGCGATAAGTCGTTGAACGACATATAGAAAATATTTCCTACATAGGTCTTGAAACGTAATTCAAGGTGTATTATCTTAGTCCTCGGACCATATGAGGATCGAGATACCTATTCACGCAGTGGCAACGGCGACGGTCGGAACGCCCCTGCAACGCGACGTGAGAAATGACGTGAGAAATACAGGGTAGGGCGCCAACTTGCGTGCGCCCGTTTGGCGTGGGGCCTGGCGATCCCGCGCCGAGAAACCCGCAGACAACAGCAAAGGTGCGGAAGGCAGCGACGCGTGATGGCGGCCGGCTTCTCCGCCTGCCGTAGCGTTGGGCCAAAAGGCGGGTATGCATCCATCCGAAGCGCAAAGAGCAAGAGGGAGGGGCGCCTGCCTTTTGGCCATTTGGCGACCCCGGTAGGCGAGAGCCTTACAAGCCTTTCAACCGCGAGAGATTTTTTCGCCCTTTGGCCTCTAAGGGTTTGCGTTTTCCTCTCAAACACGCAATCCTCGGTTTTGACATCCATGTCACTATAAAAGACAAAATGTCGACAGTGGGGGCCGCCAGGCAGACGAAGCCGACTCGCCGCCGCAGACGCCGTTCGGCGGCTGAGGCGAGGGAGGAAGCGCTCGTCTCCGCCCGCAAATTGCTGCTGAAACACGGGCCGGAGGGCGTCACCCTGATGGCCGTGGCCGACGATCTCGGCATGACGCATGGCAACCTGATCCATCATTTCGGCTCGGCGGACGAGCTGCAATCCGCGCTCATGGTGGCCATGGTGCACGATCTGACCGCGGCCATCGCCAAGGCCGTCGGCAAGGTCCGCTCCGACGAGGCGAGTGCGCGGGCGCTGGTGGACGCCGTGTTCGACGCCTTCGACCAGGGCGGGGCGGGAATGCTGGCCGCCTGGATCGCCCTTTCGCAGCGCCAGGCGCATCTGGAGCCCATCCGCGACGCCGTCTCCGAATTGGTGGACGCCATCGACAAGAAAAGCGGCTCCTCGCCGGTCGACAAGCCGCGCCGCATCCAATCCGCCATCCTGATCATGACGCTGTGCGCCTTCGGCGATGCCGTTATCGGCCCGCAACTGCGCGAAATGCTGGGCCGCGATCCGGACTCGGTGCGGCGTGTCGCGACAAGATTGTTGCCGACCTTTTTCTGATCTATCCCGCCCGCTTATAATCCCCGCCGCCAACCGCAGCAGGTCATACGTCATGTCCGATTCAGACGAAGGTTTCGAATTCCTCCCCGCCTGGCGCCGCGCCGATCCCAAGATCGAGCAGGATGCCCGCGAATTCTGGCGCGCCATGCGCCTCATCGCGCCGCCGGAAATCGAACGCCGCATCCCCGAACTGGTGGCGGCGGCCTATGTGGATGGAAAGCTGGTGGCCGTCTCCACCGCCGAATTCAACATGCTGCCGCAGTTGCGCGCGCGCTTTGCGATGTATCGCTGCCTGGTGTCGCCGGAATACCGCCGGCATCACCTGTCCTATCGCATCTCCGGCTATTCCCGCGATGTGCTGGAGGAATGGTCGCTCAAGAACCCCCACGAAAAGATCGTCGGCATGGCCGCCATCATCCAGGCGCGCGAATACAAACAGAAACAGCGCGAACCGATGTGGCCGGAATACGGGCTGAACCTAAACCTGATCGGCTACAACAATGTCGGCAGCCAGGTGCGCGTCGCCTGGTTCAAGCACGGGATGGTGGAAGAAGCGCAGGAATTCATGCGCATCGCCCACACCTTCGACGACAACATGCAAAGCCGTTAAGCCCGCTCCGGCGCCGTTCCCTTCACGCTCGTTCGCACCATCTCGCGGCGATAGCCGTGATAGTCGTTGAGCGCAAAATGCTGCGTGCAGCGATTGTCCCAGATCGCGAGAGTGCCTTCGCCCCAGCGCAGGCGCCATGTGAAATTCTCGTTCACCGAATGGCGATAGAGATGCTGCAACAGTCCGGCCGACTCCGCATTGCTCCAGCCCGAAATTCGCGTGGTGTAGACCGGATTGACGAACAGCGCCGCGCGCCCCGTTTCCGCATGCGCGATGACGGCGGGATGGGTGTGTTCATTGTAGGCATCCTTCGACGGCGCAATCGGCGTCGACATCTTGTCTTTCACGCTGTCGAGATAACCGCCCGTTCCATAAGCCATCCCCGCCGAATGCACGGCATCGAGACCGCGCAAGGTCTCACGCAATCCGGGCGATAGCGTTTCGTAAGCCAGATACTGATTGGCCCACACCGTGTCTCCCCCAACAGGCGGTGCATCGAGGCAATAAAGCAGGGTGAAGCTGGGTGGTGTCGGCAGGTAAGACAGATCGGTGTGCCAGGCGTTGGCGAAATTCAGCTTCTCGTCTTTCTCTTTCAGAATGCGGATAACATAGGGCCGGCCTTCCATCGGCTTCACAAAGGGCGTCACATCGCGCCCGCCCAGCGCGTCGGTCAGCCGCTCCAGATCATCGAGCGACATTTTCTGATCGGGCAACGCCACAACCTGATGGCGCAACAGCGCCCGGCGAAGCCCCGCAACCTCTTCGTCATCAAGCGGTTTCGAAAGATCTATGCCGGTGACAAAGGCGCCGGCCGCGCCCGCCGCCGGCGAAACCTTCAGACGTTCCTGCGTGTGAACCGCGACCATGTTTCCTCCACCCTTGGAAGGATCATACCCACTTTCCGTTCAAAGCCCCAGAACCAGCCTGGCCATGATGTTGCGCTGCACCTCATTGGTGCCGCCATAGATGGAAGCCTTGCGATAGTTGAAATAGCTGGGCGCGATAGGTGCGGCATAGTCCGGGCCCGGCCGCGGTTCATTGGTTTCACCGCGCAATTCCGCCCAGGTATCGCGCACAAACGGCATGGCATAGTACCCAATGGCGTCGACAGCCAGTTCGGTGATGGCTTGCTGCAACTCCGTGCCTGCGCATTTCAACATCGACGAAGCTGGACCGGCAGGCTCTCCCGAGCTCATTGCGGAAAAGATGCGAAGTTCGACGGCATTCAGAGTCTCGACGCGGATTTCAAGTTCGGCCAATTTGCGGCGAAAGTTTTCATCCTCGGTCAGGCCTTCGTGTTGCGCGATGTTGCGCACTTTCTTCAGCGATCGCCGCAGGCCCGGCGCATAGGCGCTGGCTCGCTCAAACTCGAGAAGGTATTTGGCATATGTCCAGCCTTTTCCTTCTTCGCCGACGCGGTTTTTCACCGGCACGCGCACATTTTCGAAGAAGACCTGATTGATCTCTTGCTGGCCTCCCGCCGGAATGTCCAACGTCGGAAGTGCGCGAACTGTGATACCGGGCGTCTTCATGTCCAGCAGCAAAAATGAAATGCCCTTCTGCGGTTTGTCCTCGCGACTGGTGCGCACAAGACAGAACATCCAATCTGCCCATTGCGCATGTGTGGTCCAGATTTTGGAGCCGTTCAGAAGATAGTGATCGCCATCGCGGTCGGCGCGCATCTGCAGCGACGCGAGATCGGAGCCCGACCCAGGCTCCGAATAACCCTGGCACCATAGCTTGTCCGACGAGAGAATTGGCGGCAGATGTTCGATTTTCTGTTCCGGCGTCCCGAACGCCATGATGACCGGCGCCACCATCTTCGGCCCCATCGGGATGGAAATAGGGCATCCGGCAGAAGCCATCTCGACGTTAAAGATATAGCGTTGAGCAGGCGTGAACCCCGCTCCGCCATATTCCACTGGCCAATCCGGCGCCATCCAGCCGCGCGCATGAAGCTTTTTTTGCCATGTGACCTGTCCTTTACGGTCCAGATAGCCGTTCTTGGATTGGGCCATCTTCGCGCGAAGCCCCTCGTCATAGGCTTCGGCGATCCACGTGCGAACCTCATCGCGAAAGGCGAGGTCGCTTTGCGACAGCGAAAGGTCCATTTTCAGTTCACGCGCCGTTCCTTGCCAGCCCAGAAGGGCTCGCGCAATTCGCGGCGCAATATCTTTCCGGAAGCATTGCGGGGAAGGGCCTCGATGAAGTCTACGCTCTTTGGCGTCTTGTAAGCTGCGACACGGGTGCGCGCGAAGGCGATGATATCCTGAGGATCGGGGCTTTTGCCGGGCTTCGGTACGACGATGGCCTTCACCGCTTCGCCCCATTTTTCGTCCGGCACGCCAATCACGGCTACGTCGGCAACATCGGGATGGCCATAGATCGCGCTTTCGACTTCCGCCGGATAGACGTTTTCCGCGCCAGTGATGATCATGTCTTTCACGCGGTCATGAATGTAGACATAGCCGTCTTCATCCAGATAGCCCGCATCGCCGGTGCGAAGCCAGCCGTCCTTGTCGATGGTCTTCGCCGTGGCTTCCGGCAAATTCCAATAACCTGCCATATTCCACGGCGAGCGAGTTGCGATCTCGCCCACTTGTCCTGGCGGCAGCTTGTTTCCGGCTTCGTCGAGCACCGCCACTTCCACACCCGGCAGCGGCTTGCCAGCCGAACGCATCCGCGGGTTTCCGTTCAGGTCGTGATCTTCCGGAGGCAGAGCGACGATTGTGCCGGTGGTTTCGGTCATCCCGTACATTTGCGCGAAGCCACACCCGAACACCTCAACTGCCTCGCGCAAAAGATCGAGCGGAATGGGAGAAGCGCCATACCCAAGGTGTTTCATACGCGAGTAATCCGTCTGCCGCGCGCGCGGATCGCGCAACACGATCTGAATGGCGGCAGGGACCAGAAAAATCTTGCTGATGCGCTGGTTGGCGATGAAATCCAGCACCTGTCCGGGATTGAATTCGCGCGCAACTACACTTTTCGCGCCGGCGCGTAAGCCCCACAACCCCCAGCCCGATCCGCCGATATGGGCGACGGGCATGGCGACCAGACTTACGTCGTCATTCGTCCAAGTATTCCAGTCGATCTTCGCATTTTTGAGGATGTGGTGCGTTTCGATGAAGTTGGAGTGCATCAACATCGCACCCTTGGGGCGGCCGGTGGTGCCTGAAGTATAGAGTTGTATGGCGATGTCGGTTGGTTTCAATTCCACGTTCGGCGGTGTCGAGGGTTGCATATCGCGCCAAGCTTCGAAGCTCTGCCATTCGGGCACGCCGCCTTCCATGGCAATTGTGGTCTTGACGTGGGGTGCGTCCTTCAAAACCTCTTTTGCCGCGCCGGTGAATTCAGGTCCGACGAAAAGGAACGGCGCTCGAGAGTCGTTGACGATGTAGGCGATCTCCGGAGGGGCCAGACGCCAGCCGATCGGAGTTGTGACCGCGCCCATCTTGGCCGCGCCGAGGAACAGCTCGAAGTAGTGATCGCTGTTCTTGCCCAGATAGCAGAGACGGTCATCCTTCTTGACGCCGGCCGCCAGCAAGGCGTTCGCCACCTGATTGGTATGCCGGTTGAATTCCTCGAATGTTGTATCGCGGCCCTCGAACGAGAACGCAACCGCTTCCGGTTGTGCGCTTGCATGCGTGGGGGGTATGTCCGCAATTGTCTTCCAGTCCTTTTCTTGCATTGTCAGCCCTGTTGCGTTTTCAGAATGGTGAGCGAGACGGCATGTCCTTCGACACGCGGCCCGGAAATTTCGGTTTGCGCTTCTCGATAAAGGCGGAGACACCTTCCCTCACGTCGGCAGTGCCGCCCAATTCCACAGAAAGCGGCCCGTCGATCTTAAGCAGTTCGAACGGATCGGGGGCACCGGAATAGCGCCACAGCATCTGTCGCGTTAGCGCGATGGAGATGGCCGAGGTTTCATCGGCGATCTCGCGCGCAATTTCTTCAGCGCGCGTAAGGAGCGCATCGGGTGCCATGACCTCGCTCACAAGCCCTGCTTCAAGTGCTTCGGGCGCGCTTAGCAGTCTTCCCGACAGGCACCATTGCATCGCTTTGCTCAGCCCGACAATCCGGGGAAGGAACCAGGCGCTTCCCGCTTCCGGCACAAGTCCTCGCCGTGCAAACACGAAGCCGAAACGCGCGGTCTCTGCTGCGATGCGAATGTCCATCGGCAAAGCAAGCGTCGCGCCGACGCCAACCGCGGCGCCGTTGATTGCGGCGATCGAGGGCTTGCGGCATTTAAAAATCGCTTCGACGAAGCCTCCCGCCTGGCGCGCTGTCTTGTCGGCGTTTTTGCCGAACAGATGCGCGCCTTTGCCGTCGCCGGTATCGAAGCTTTCTGCACCCGCCGAGATATCTGCACCCGAGCAAAAGCCGCGGCCTGCGCCTGTCACGACAATGACACGGATGTCGTCATCGCCGTCCGCACGCTCAAACGCGTTCGCCAACTCCGCGCCCATCTGGGCGGTATATGCATTCAACTTTTCCGGGCGGTTGAGCATCAGCGTCAACACCCGGTCTTTTACTGCGGCGGCGATATGCTCGTATTCCAATTCCTCACTCCCCGTAGGTTTCCAGTCTTAAACCCGGAAATCCTTAGAACTCGATGCGATTGTGCATCGTGGGGGATTTTTCGCAAGGAACCAAAAAAGCCCGGGGCCTTTCGGCCCGCGGGCTTTGCGGACCGCTCAGCGATTCTGATCGGGTTTGCCGCCCTGACGGGAATTTTGGTTCTTGTTGCCGCCCATCTCCGGCGAGTGGCCCTAAGAATGTTCGCCGCCTTTGCTGCCAGCTTCGGCGGCTTTTTGGGGATTGTTTGCGAAGTTGCCCCGACTCTTGTTGCGGCGTTGTTGCGTATCGCGATTTTCGTTGTCTGCCATCGTGCACTCCTTCATCGGCGGCGACACCAAAACGCTCACTAAAGCGCACCGTTCCTGATTTGAGGATTAATCTCGGTGGACTTGACGCGCTTGCACCGCTCAAAACACTCGTGCAAGTTCCGGGAACCGTGAGGGGACCATGGATCTCGCATACAGCAAGGAATACGAACACTTTCGCGCCACGACGCGTGCTTTTCTCGAGAAGCATCGTGCGCAATTCCCGAAGCCTTATGGCGGTGGCCGTCCCTCGCCGGAAATGATGGCGTGGCAGAAGTTGCTGATTGAGAATGGCTACGCGGCGCGTACCATACCCAGTGAATATGGCGGCTATGGCGCGGAGCCGGATATCTTGAAATCGCGCATCATCTCAGAAGAATTCACCCGGGCCAAAGCGCCCATGGGGCTGGCCGGGCAGGGCATTTCGATGCTCGTGCCGACGTTGCTGGAAGTGGGTAGTGAAGAGCAGAAGCGCAAATACATCGCGCCGACCTTGCGTGGCGAGATCATCTGGTGCCAAGGCTACTCCGAACCCGGCGCAGGCTCGGACCTCGCATCGCTGCAGACGCGCGGCATGGAAGACGGGCACGATTTTATCATAAATGGGCAAAAGATCTGGACGTCCACCGCGCAGAGCGCCGATATGATCTTCTGCCTTGTGCGCACCGAAAGCGAACGCGCCAAGCATCAGGGCATCAGTTACATCCTGTTTTCAATGAAGACGCCGGGCATTGAAGTCCGTCCCCTGAAAACTATGACGGGCAACGCGGAATTTAATGAAGTTTTCTTTACCAATGTTCGCGTACCACAAGACAATGTGGTGGGTGGGCGCGGACAGGGCTGGTTCGTCGCCAACGCTACGCTGAAGCATGAACGCGGCATGCTTGGTGACCCCAATGCCGCCAACACACGCCTGCAGGCGATCATTGACCTGATGAAGGAAGAGACCATCGATGGTCAACGCCTGATGGACAATTCTGTCCTGCGCGACCGACTGATGCAATTGCAAAGCCGCGTGCTGGCCATGCAATTCAACGGGCTGAGGCTTCTCACCGCTGCGGCGACCGGAGACGATGTCGGGCTGGCGCGGTTGATCGTGAAGCTGGAAGGTTGCGAACTGAATCACCAACTCGCTGCCTTCGCCATCGATGCGCTGGGAGAATTGGGCGTACTGTATCACGATAGCCCGCATCTGCGCGCCAACGGTTTCTGGCAGCGCGCTTATATGTTCGATCTGGGCCTGATCATCGGCGGGGGCACAGCGCAAATCCAGAAAAACATTATCGCGGAGCGAGGGCTCGGTATGCCGCGGGAACCGAAATTGGCGAAGGATTGAGAGATGGAATTCGCACTCGATCAAGACCAGAAGATGATGCAAGAGAGCGTGAACCGCACGCTCGACCGCGTTTGTCCGCTCGATCGCGTCCGCAAGGCCGCCGATGCCAACGAACCTGCTGCCGATGTCTGGTCGGCGCTTGTCGAGCTTGGTATGCCGGGCCTGTTGATACCGGAACAGTTCGGAGGTGTCGGGTTGAAGCTTCTCGATGCTGCGCTGGTCTCCGAAGCGATTGGCCGTCATGTTGCGCCCGTGCCCTTCATCGCGAGTTGTGTAATGGCCCCTCTCGCCCTTTTGCGCGCCGGCAGCCCTGCGCAACAATCGAACTGGTTGCCGAAATTGGCATCCGGGGAGATCACGGCGGGTGTGGCGATTTCCGAACACGTTGGCGGAGCGCGAGATGGTGCTGGCGTCGCGGCGCACAATGGAAAGCTCACCGGCAAGGCGATGTTCGTGCTGGATTTCGACGATGCAGAACTGTTCGTCGTCGCCGACAGGGAAAACAACCTGCATCTGGTCGATGCAAATTCATCGGGGATCGTCGAATCGCCTCTCACCACGATTGATCTCACCCGTACCATTGGCGAACTGTCCTTTGAAAATGTCGACGCCGAGCCGCTGGCGCAGAGCGACGCACTGATCGCAATGCGCGACGCTGGCTGGATCATGCTTGCTGCTGACACGCTGGGCGCAGGCTGGCAGATGATCGAGAAAGCGGTGGAATATTCCAAGGATCGCAAACAATTCGACCGCGTGATCGGCTCCTTTCAGGCCGTGAAACATCTCTGTGCCGAAATGGCGGCGGAACTCGAACCGGGCCGGTCACTCGTCTGGTATGCGGCGCATGCTTTCGATGCGATCCCCGGCGACGCATCCCTTTCTGCTGCACATGCGAAGAGCTATCTCGGCGAAATCGGCCGTTTCGTGGCCCGCACGTCGACAGAAGTGCATGGTGGTATCGGCATCACCGATCTGTTGGGCCTGCACTTCTGGTTCAAGCGCATCGGGCTGAATCGCCAGCTTCTGGGCGGGCCGGAGCGTGTGCGCCACCTGGCGGCCGTAATGCAGGGCTTCGCCGCAGCTTGACGCCGCGTGCCTGATGGTTCGCAATTCCGCCAAAGCTATTGCCTTTGGAGGAAATGATGGCCTTGAAATCTCCGCAAGAATATGTCGAAAGCCTGCGCGATGGGCGCGTGACCTATTGGGACGGTGAGAAGATCGAAGACATCACCAGGCATCCGCGATTCCGTGTGCCCATCGAAGTTGCATCGCGTGACTACATCCACTCCGATCCGCGCCGCCGGGAAGTTATGACTTACGCCGACGAGACAGGTGC
>CAZTCU010000012.1:0-12622 GCA_964612235.1 uncultured Rhizobium sp. | reverse complement strand
CGATCCGAAGGGCGATCGCAAACGCCGCGCACATGAGCAGGACGATCCCGATCTTTATGTGCGGATTGTCAAACGCACCGACGAAGGCATCGTCGTTCGCGGCGCCAAATTGCACATCACGGCGGCATCATTGGTGCATGAACTGGTTGTGATGCCGACCAAAGGTATGCGGCAGGATGAAACGGACTATGCGGTATCGTTCTCCGTTCCGGTGAATGCACCGGGCGTGAAGATCATCAATCGCAGTTTCGCGCCCGCCGAACTGAACAGCTTCGACTATCCTGCAAGCGCGCACCATTCGATGCCGGAAGGGTTCGTCGTGTTCGACGACGTATTTGTGCCTTGGGACCGCGTTTTCCTCGCGGGCGAGGTGCGTCTGGCCTCGGTGCTGGCACAATCATTGGGACTATGGGAACGCGTAGGCGGCGTGGTGGCGTCCGTCGAAAGCTCGAAACTGTTTGTCGGCCTCGCTCAGCTCGTCACCGAGATGCAGGGTAAGGAACGCGATCCGATCGCGCAAAGCTCCATCGCCGAACTCATCTGTTACGCCGAAATGCTGCGCATGGGTCTTGATTATTCCTGCCGCCACTATCAGAAAACGCCGGGCGGGATGGTCCATCCCAATATTCTCGGCATCAATTCCGCCAAATATTACTACGCAGCGAACTATCATAACGCCGTCAAATACCTGCAGGATCTGAGCGGCGGCCTCGTCATCACCCTGCCGACCGAGACCGATCTGCGGAACGAGGAATCCGGCAGATACATCCGTAAATACCTGCACACAAAGCCTGACGTGAATATCGAGGATCGTATGCGCGTCTACAACTTGATTCGCGACCTCACCGCCGATGCCTATGGCGGCTGGCACCTTGTCGTGGCGTTACAGGCGGGCGGCGGTCTCAATGCGCAGCGCGTCATGATGAACCGGACATATGACATCGAAGGAGCCAAGAACGCGGCCCTCATCGCGGCAGGCGCACGGCCCGCCGCGACGACGCATGCGAAGGCGGCAGAATAGTCAGGCAACGTCGGCGAAATTCGGGGCGCGTTTCTGCATGTTGGCCATCACCGCTTCCACCTGATTGGGAGAGGCGATGAGAGCCACCTGCTCCTTTGTCTCTTCGAGCAACACCGTTGCAGCGTCGGCTTCGAGAGATAGATTCAAGAGGCGCTTCGCCGCCCGAATTGCATGCGGGCTTTTGCCGGCGATCTCCCTTGCTGCCGCCAAGGCTTCTTCGCGCGGGTTGTCGCAGATGCGGGTGGCAAATCCATACTCCTTCGCTTCTACGCCGGTGAATACCTTGCCTGTGAAGGTCAGTTCCCGCATCACGTCGGTGCGTGCCATATCGGGCATGAGCAGAAGTCCCGCCATGTCCGGCACTAGGCCCCATTTGATTTCCATGATCGACATTTTCGTGTCCGGCGCGACGTAGCGCATGTCGGCGCCCAGTGTGAGCTGGAAGCCACCACCGAAGGCCACGCCATGCACGGCGGCGATCACCGGCACCGGAATCTGCCGCCAGACGAAGCAAACCTGCTGCGCCTTGTTGGCGATGCCATAATCTCGTGCGCCCAGTCCTCCGACACCGCCGGAATTAACCGACTTATGCCCCCCGCCAGCCATCTGGGCGAAGCTGCCCATGTCGAGGCCGGCGCAGAACGCCCGTCCCTCACCAGAGAGAACCACGGCCCGCAAACCCTTCTGGGTCTTCAGTTCTTCGCCGGTCGCGATCAGTGCGTCGAACATTGCGCTGTCGAGCGCGTTCATTTTATCGGCGCGAACAAGCCGCACGTCGGCCACGCCCCCATCCATCGTTACGGTTACCCGGTCAGACATGATTTCCTCCGATTGGTGCCTTGCTTTGGCCAGTTTCCCACCGGATTGATCCTTTATTCAATCGGTTCCGCCGGGGAACGCCCTTCCGCCGGATACATTGTAGAGTGCATAGGGATTCGAGTTCCACGGAGTATGAGCATGTTCAAAGGGTTCGCGGCCGGTCTGGCCATCGTTTCGGTTTTGGCGGCATGGCCGGCGGCTGCGGCGGATGCGCCCACTGAGGCGGCCGCCAAGAAAATTCAAGCCTTCTATGGAGTGCTGGTGGACGCCATGAAAGGCGGCTCCAAGCTTGGCATCCAAGGCCGCTACGACAAGCTCAAGCCCGCCATCGAAACGGCCTTCAATCTGCCTGTGATGACGCAATTCGCAGTCGGCCCCGACTGGTCGAAATATTCCGAAGCGGACCACAAGGCCTTGATCGAAGCCTTCGAGCGGATGACGGTTTCGAACTACGCCAAGAATTTCGACAGTTATAACGGCCAACAATTCGTCGTGCTGCCGAACGTGGTCAACCGCGCCCCGGACAAGGTGGTCCAGACGGAGATGCGTCCCGCCAAGGGCGACCCTGTGAAATTCAACTACCGCATGCGCGATGCGGGTGGCGGCGACTGGAAGGTCATTGATGTCTTCCTTGCCGGGTTCACCAGCCAGCTCGCGCTGCGCCGCTCGGAGTTTTCGGACACGGTGGCGAAAGAAGGTGCTTCCGGCCTCGTCAAGAAGATGAACACCGTGGCCGACAACACCATGAAGGGTTAAGGTTTTTTGCCCTCGTACGATTTCTAAACCAAACCGGAGCCATGCTCTCCGCGTGGTAGCCCGGGCGAGATTATGGAACACGAGCAATTCGAAATACTCATCGCCGCGGTCCTGACCGCGGGCCAGATGAGCCGTCAAGAAGTAGGCGCAGCGAAACCCGCCGAGCTTCTTGCAAAGACGCTGGAAGACCTGCGTGCTGCGCAGGTCGTCGTCAAGCGGAGCGCGAATTTCATTCCGAAGGGTGGGCGGTAAGCGTTGCCTTGAAACGGCCATCAAAAAAGTTGGCTCCAAAGACTCCTTCATTCGTTTTCAATTCTGTATCCCGGGCTCTCGGGTTCCGGGACGGAAACGAAGCGGCAGTTGTCGCTGGAAACGAAGGAGACGGAATATGAAGAAGTTGCTGAAAAGCGCGATTGTCATAGCCGGGCTGACCGGCGCTGCATGCGCCATCAGCGGGCCAGCTTCCGCCGCAAGCTTCGCTGTCAATTTTGGTGATGTTGCATTCGGCTATTCGGACGGCTGGTACGATCATCACCACAATTGGCATCGCTGGCATGATGTGCGGGAAGCCCGTTACTATCGCGACCACTATCGTCACCATTATTACGGTTGGCGTCATGATGATCGCCGTCACCACCATCATCGCCACTGGTACCACTAGAATTCGTGTTGGTCGTGAAGAAGAGCCCGGTGCCGGCCGGGCTCTTTTTTATGTGCGTACGGTGCGTGGCGGCCCCAGCAATGCGGGCAGAATAAAAAGGATCGTCACGATCGTCCACAACAGAGAGATCATCAGAAGTTCGCCCATGCTCGCAGTGCCGGGATGGCTGGAAAGCCACAAGCTCCCGAAACCTGATGCCGTGGTCAGCGCGCTGAAGACTATGGCGCGGGCCAGAGGCGAACGCAGCAGGTCTCCGTCGCCCGCGCACCACGCCATGAGATAGTAGATGTTGAACGCGACGCCGATCCCGAACAACAGCGGCAGCGCGATGATGTTCGCGAAATTGATCTGAAGGCCGAGCACCACACAGCTTGCGAGCGTCATCAGTCCCGCGAACACCAACGAAGCCAGCGCCATGGCAAGATCTCGCACGTTGCGCAATACGAACCACAGAAGGATCGCGATCACGATGAACGATCCGATACCCGCGCGCACGAACGCGCCGACGATGGTATTGCCGGATTCCTGGATGGAGATCGCGGCACCTGTCGCATCGGGAGCGACGGCCAAAACTGCCTTGCTGAAGCGGCGAAGATTGGCGTTGTCGTCGGGATTGCCGCTTGGGAACACCTGGACGCGCGCGCGCCCGTCTGGCGCGGTCCAATCGCGCACCATATCCGGCGGCAGCGATTTGAGCGTCACGGGTCGGGCCATCAGGATGCCGCGCATCTGTTCCAGCATCGTGTTGAGCGGCGAAACCAGCGCATCGCTTGCTGCCTTACGATCCTGGGGTGAGCCGGCGGCGAACTTGTCGAGAATTCCCGCGAGACGTGTGGCATCCCTGGCTGCTGCCGTTTGCGCGTTTCCTGCCGCGAGCCGCAAATCCGCCGCCGCCTTCTTCAACGCCGCCACATTGTCGGCGTCCGAGGGCGGGGGCGCGGTGATGAACGGATTGATCGTCGGATCGAGCAGCATCTGCGTATCCTGGATCAGCGCGAGTTTTGCCTGCTGATCGCTCGGAATGAAGCTCTTGAGCGTCAGCACCTGCGCCACTTCCGGCAGTGCGGAGAGTTTCTTCTGCAACGCATCCGCCGCGTCGAGCGATGGCGTCAGGATGTCGATGGTATTGGGTGAATTCTGCGGATCCTTCATCAGATCGAAAAGCGTCGAAACGGATTCCGTCTTCGGGTTGCGCAGATGCAGTGGGTTGAAATCGAAGTGAAGGAAAGGCATTGCCGCCAAACCAAGCACGGTCAATACGCCGACAACCGCCAACACTCTTTTCCTGTGTTTGCGCAGCAGCCAGTCGAGGATGATGAGGCGCGGTTCGCCGATTTCGGCCGCTTCGCCGCGTGGCTTGAGCAGCATCAGAAGCGCCGGCAACACACTGACGCTTAAAGAGAACGCCACCACCATGCCGATGCCCGCGATCAAGCCAAGCTCGGCCACGCCCTTGTAATCGGTCGGGACGAAGGCGAGGAATCCTGCCGCGATGGCGAGCGCGGCAAGCGCCAGCGGCCAGCCGACGCTATGACCGGCGGCGACGAGCGACGGTTCGAGTTCGCGCAACTGAAAGCGCTCGGCGCGGTAACGCACCGCATATTGGATGCCGAAATCAACGCCCAGTCCCACGAACAGCGGAATGAAAGCGACAGAGATGAGGTTAAGCGCGCCAGTGGCCAGCAACCCGAATGCCGTCGTCACGGTGAGGCCGATAAACAGTGTCATCAGAATGGCCGCGATGATGCGTACCGATTTCACGGCCAGCCATAGCATCAGCAGCACCGCTGCCATCATCAGCGACAGGATGAGGCCGATGTTCTCGCCGAGACTGGCGAATTCCTCGTCCGACAACGGAATCTGCCCCGTCAGCCGGACGCGCACGCCGTTATCCGGTGTCAGGTGCAATGCTTTCGCATCGTCGCGGATGAGATCGGTCGCGTGGGCGCCGGGTGACAGCGTGTCATAGTTCAATCTTGGCTTGGCGAGAATGAACTTGCGCAACTGGTGTGGATCGGGCTGGCCGTCGCCGAACAAACTCTGCCATGAGAAGAAAACTTTCTTGTGCGCCTGCACATCGCCCAGCACATTCGCAAAGGCCGAGATCGGCTTATGCAGGTCGTCGAGCGTCGCCTGTCCGTGCTGTACGCCTTGCAGTGCGGTCGAAAGGCTTGTCATGATTCCGCGTAGGCTCGGATCGGCGGCGAGCGCGCCCAGGAAGGATTGTGCTTTCACCAACTGCTCGGTGGTGGATTTCACTTTCTCCACCGGCAGGAACAGCAAGCCGTTGTGGGTGAAGAAATCACCCGCATCGGGCCTGCGGATCGAGACGAAGATGTCCCTGTGCGCGGCCAGCGATGCCGCAAGCGCGCTCGCGCCCTGTTCGGCGCGCTCCGGCGTCACGCCGTCCACGACCGTCACGATCAGATCGTCGTTCTGCGGGAACAGCCTGTCGAACGCGATCTGCCGCTGACGCCAGCCGAGATCGTGTGAGAGGAGCTGCGCGGTGTCGCTGTTCATCTTGAAATGGGTGGCGGCGAAGACACCCGCCAGCACACCCAGCACCACACCGACTGTGACGACCAGCGCGGCCCGGCGGCAGCACAACGCAACGACGCGGGTAAACAGTTCTTTCATGCGCAAAACATCCAGAAAACGGGGCCGCCCCCTAGGCGAATCAGATGGCCGGAATATGGCCGCAATCGACGCCGGAGGCCAACGCCACTAATGCAGGTCTTTGTGGTGGACGGGCGCGCCTTTGGCCTTGGCCTCGGAGACCAGCCCCGCGCAGTTGGCATCCTTCGCCAGCCCCGGATCCACAAAGGGCAGGATCGCAGCCAATGGCGTGAGCAGCACACTCAAGCCCACCGCCGCACCGGCTTGGGCGATGGCGCCAGCCGGCTTGATGCCGACGGAGGGCTTGCTCAGCGAGCCTGTGATGGTGATGGGCGCCCGTACGCGCACCAGCCTGATGCTCTTGGGCGCGCCCTGTACGGTCATGTTGAGCGTTTCGTCGCCCAGATTGATCGTGCCGTTGCCGTTCACGTTCACCGACTCCGTATCGAACACGATATGCCGCGCTGACAGAGTTCCGTCTTTCGCCGAAAAATCCGCGACGGCGCAGCGCACGTTCGTCTGATCGTCGCTGCCCGAAAGGAACAGCGCCTGGTCCACGTCGATGCCCAACAACTCGACGAATTGCTTTCGCACCGCGCCTTTCGGCACCACGGCCGTCACGGTTCCATTTGCGGTGCCTGCCGCTTTGTGAACGCTCTTACCCGTGCCGTGAAGCTTGGCGCGGGCTTCCAGCACGCCTTCGATGGGCGACTGTCCGTTTGTTGCTGGAACGAATTGTTGCAGATTGATGTCGCGGAACCTCAGATCGACATCGACCGCCGGTACATCTTTGCGCGCGTCGATCCCGACCGAGCCGGAGACTTTGCCTTGCGAGAGCGCCATCGCAACTGGATCGAGCGTCAACATGCCGTGGTCGAGCTTGAGCGTGAAATCCAGGCGGCGCAGCGGGAAGGTTTCCGATACCACTTTGTCCGCATGATAAGTGACGTCGGCATCCATCTGCCGCACACGGTCCACTTCGAGCGGTACATCGGGCAGAAAATATTGCGTCTGTTGCATTTTGCCTTGGGCTTCCGCAGGTGCAATGCCAGCTTTCGCCGCGGCCTGTTGCAGTTTCGTACCCGTTGGTCCGCCGCCGAATAGCGCGCCCAGATCGACGAAGTTCACCGAGCGCGAAGCCAAATCGCCTTTCAGATAGGGCCGGCCGCTTGTTACGTCGATTTTCAGATCGCCGTGCAGGTCGCTGTTGCCGACGGTGCCGTTGATGCCGTTGAGCGTATAAATCGCATCGTTGCGGGTAAACTTTGCGGAGAAACGATAAGGCGGGGTGTGCGGCAGCACGATACCCGTCAGATAGTAGAGATCTGCCAAATTCGCGCCGCGAAAGGTCACGTCTGCCGTCAGGCCGCCGAGATCGAATGGGTGATCGATTGCGCCCTTCGCCGCAACCCGCGTCGCGCCGGCGCGCACTTTCATGTCGAACTCATAAGGCTTGCTGCGGTCGATGTTGATGAGCGGTCCGCCGGTGACGTTCATCGAGAACGGATTGCGGTTCAGCGTGCCGTCTCCGATCAGTTCGAAGGCGGTACGGCCTTCGGTTGCGTTTTCCTCGGATGAGATCGTGCCGGTGAAATGCAGGTCGCGAGTTTTGTCTTCGATCGTCACATGACCGTCGCGGATGAGAAAATTCCGGATTGGCGGTAGTCTAAGGGGTTGCACGTTCTCTTTTGCGTTGGCGCCGAATTCCCATGTCGCGCGACCCTTGTCGTCGCGCAACAGAGCGAACTCAGGCTGGTCGACCACGACGCGCGGGAGGATCAGCCTGCCGATAAAGAGCGGCAGCAATTTCATCGTGACGGAAAGTTTCGGGATGCTCGCCGTATCGCCTTTGGGTGCCCAGTCGGGGTTGGAAATCGTCAAGTCGTCAATAGTCACCCGCGGCTGAAATGACCACGGATGCACATCGAGGTGAGAAATGTGCACGTCACGTCCTGTCTTGTGTGAGTAGTATCGCGCGAGCGGGCCGCGCAGCCAGTTCCAATCAAAAATCGCGATAAACGCCACCAATAGCGCGACAAAAATCGCTACACCGATCCAAAAGGGATGGAACCGGCGTGGCGGCTTTTCGTAAGGCGTTGAAATCGTGGCCATAGCGGTGGACCTCCGATTTCGAAACGTCCGGAACCGCGAATGGCTTCATGAACGCAGAACTTTCCCCATTTACATCATCGCGTGGAAAGGCCTCCGTCGATCACAAGCTCCGTGCCGGTGACGTAACGCGAGGCGTCGCTTGCGAGATAGAGCACGCCTTCGGCGATGTCTTCAGGCAGGCCTTTCACGCCGATCGGCACGATCATGGATGACAGTGCATCGAGATCGGGTGCATTGGCGCGAGAGCGTGCCGCGCTTAGAACTTCTCCCGGCATCCCCTCCGCGATAGCGCCCCAGATCGGCGTTTCGATGATGCCGGGATGAACGGAGTTCACGCGCACCTTGTCTTTGGCAGCCGCGCATTCCATCGCGACGGCCTTGGTGAACAGGCGCACACCGCCTTTGGTCGCGCAATAGCCCGCAAGACCTGCCGAACCTTTCAAACCGGCGAGCGACGACATGTTGATGATCGAGCCGCCGCCACTTTCGCGCATCAGAGGCAGGCTATGCTTGGTGCCGAGAAATACGCCGTCCAGATTGATTGCCTGCTGCCTGCGCCAATCGGCGAGGCTCATGTCGGTGACCGGGCCGGCAATCGCGATGCCGGCGTTGTTCACAAGCACATGCAGCTTGCCGTAACAGGCCCTGATTTCGCCGATGACGCGAATCCAGGCATCTTCATCGGTGACGTTGTGATTGAGATACATCGCATCGCCGCCATCCTGTTTGATTTTGGTGGCGGTGTCCTGGCCCAGATCATCCTGGACGTCGGTGACGATGACGGTGGCGCCTTCTTTGCCGAGCAAGAGCGCGCACGCGCGTCCGATGCCGCTGGCACCACCGGTGACCAGCGCGACTTTTCCCTGAACACGTCCCATGTTTGGCTCCTATTTCTGGATACGTTCGGCGCGCAACGCCGAGCGCCGAATTTTTCCCGCATCGTCTCGCAGCGCTTCGGTCACGAACTCGATGGAACGCGGGCGCTTATAGGTCACCAGCCTGTCGGCCAGATGCGTCAGCAATTCGCTTTCGTTCACTTCGCCGCGCCGTTGAACCACAGCATGGATGCGGTTTCCCAGATCGTCGTCCGGCAGGCCGATCACGGCGCAACTCTGCACCATCGGATGTTCTTCGAGTGCGGCTTCGATCTCGGCGGGATAGACGTTCGCGCCGCCGACCAAGATCATGTCGCTGCGGCGGTCGGCGAGATAGAGATAACCGTCGGTATCGAACCAGCCCATGTCGCCCAGCGATTCCCAGCCGTCGTGGATCTTGCGCGCCTCCGCGCCGATATACCGATAGGTTTCCGGCACGATAGCGGCGCGGCGCATATAGACTTCGCCCGTTTCGCCCGGCGGCAATTCGCGGCCTTCGCCGTCGAAGATCCTGATCTCGCCGCTTTCATGCACCCGGCCAACGGAGCCGCGATGTTTCAGCCATTCCTCGCCGTCGAGCGTGGTGCGTGCCTGTCCCTCGGTGCCGCCGTACAATTCCCAGATCTTTTTGGCGCCGAGCCAGTTGATCCATTCTTCTTTCAGCCAGGCGGGGCAGGGTGCCGCCAGATGCCAGACCGTGCGCAGCGAAGACAGGTCGTATTTCTTGCGCACTTCTTCCGGCAGACGCCAGATGCGGCCCATCATCGTGGGCACGAGATAGACCCACGTCGCGCGATGCTGCTCGATCATCTGCAGCGTCTTCTCGGCATCGAAGCGCGGCATGATGATGACGCGGGCGCCCACTTGCAGCGCCGGAAACACGGTGACGATGGGGCCGTTGTGATAGAGCGGTGCGGGCATCAACAGGATGTCGTCGGGCGAAATGCGCCAGAACTCCGCCGCCGTCGGGCTTGCGAGGCCCGGCTGTCCCGCCACGATCAGCTTGGGGCGGCCCGTCGAGCCGCCGGAGGTGGGCGCTTTCCACGCGGGCGCGATCTTGTCTTCGAGATCGCTGTCGTCGTTCGATGCCGTATAAAGCTCGGCGATGGAGACGACAGGCTTGCCCGCATCCATCGTATCGGCGTCGCCGACGACGACGGGCGTTTGCGCGAGTTCCGCGATGGCGCGCAATTCGCCTTTCGGCAGGCGGAACGATACCGGCTGCGGCACCGCACCCAGCTTCCACGCTGCGTAGCAGGCTTCGATGAAGCCCACGCCGTTGGGCAGCGCAATGGTCAGGAAATCGCCGAACTTGACGCCGCGCGCTGCCAGTCCACGCGCGATGCGGTTGGTGCGCTTGTGCAATTCGCGCCATGTGCGCGTGTCGCCTTCGCATTGCACGGCGATGGTGTGCGGTTGCCGCGCGGCCTCTCTTGCCAGCGCCGCCCCGATGGAAATTTCCTGAGGTTGCTCCACGTTCATCCCTGTCAATAGTTAGATACCGTATCGTCTGACAGAACCCGTGTGCTCGTCAAACGCGGTCGAGCGGGCGCAGCCCGTCGACAATGGTTGAGAATTGCGTACCGCCGGGCCTAATCTTGCCGAAAGCTATTCGGGAAATGCACATGAACATCGACCTTTTGAGCCCGGCACGCTTTGCCGCCGGTCACCCGCTGGACCAATACAAATGGCTGCGCGAGAACGCGCCGGTTTACTGGCACGAAGAACCAAATGGTCCCGGTTTCTGGGCCGTCACGCGGTATGACGATGTCTATGCGGTGGACCGCAACTTTCAGGACTTCTCCTCCGAACCCACCATCATGATCCAGGACCCGGCGGCCGAGCAGGCACTCGGCTTTGGCGGCTACAAGATGATGCTGATGATGGACCCGCCTCAGCACACCGCCTATCGCAAGCTGATCCGCAACGAATTCACGGTGCCCGCCGCCGGCGAGCGCATTCCGCGCATGCACGCGCTGGCGCGGCAGATCGTGAATGAGGTGATCGAAAAGGGCGAATGCGATTTCGTGAGCGAAGTGGCGGGCGAGATGCCCTCTTATGTGATCGCGGAACTGATGGGCATTCCGCTCGATGACGGGCGCGAACTCTACAAGCTCACCGAGACCATCCACACCGCGCCGGAAGTTCTGCCGGAGAACGCGGGCGGTCTCGCCGTGCTCAAGATGTTCGAATATGGGCGCGGCGTGATCGAGGAAAAGCGCAAGAACCCAAAGGACGATCTTGCCACCAAGCTGTTGCAGGCCGAGGTGGATGGAAAACGCCTCGACGATATTGAATTTCTCCTGTTCTTTCTCCTTCTCATCGATGCGGGTGGGGATACCACGCGCAATCTGTTGTCGTCTGGCTTGATCGCGTTGCAGAACAATCCCGATCAGCTCGCCTGGCTGAAGGCCGATCTGACAAGCCGCCTACCGTCCGCGCGCGAAGAACTGCTGCGCTACACGACGCCGGTGATCTATATGCGCCGCACGGCGAAGCACGACACCGAGCTTTCGGGCAAGAAAATCCGCGAGCGCGACAAGGTGGTGATGTATTTCGGTTCCGCCAATCGCGACGCGGCGAAATTCGACGCGCCGGACAGGCTGGACCTTTCACGCACCCCCAACGAACACATCGCCTTCGGCACGGGGCCGCATGGCTGTCTCGGCCAGCACATCGCACGCATCGAGATCGATGCGATCCTTCGCGAGGTGCTGACGCGGATGGACGATCTGAAAATCGTCGGCGAGCCGGAATGGCTGGCGTCGAATTTCATCTCCGGTCCCAAACATCTCGACGTGCGCTTTCGGCCGGGCAAACGGCTGGCGGCGTGAGGGCGAAGACGCATTGGGTGGGATTTGGCGTATATGCATCGAACAGCGTTGCGCTGCAAGGGGTATCGCGAAGTTCCGTCAGCGTTACGCTGCAGGGGGTTAAACGATTGAATTCGCGCAATATGGGGTGATGCATTTGTGTTCGGTCGCGATGCCGACAACGAGATGTTGATGCGGTAAAAAATATTTTTTCGCGAATTTTTGCGGGGCGACGGAGGTTTGCGATGAAACACGACGGTTCCTGCCTCTGCGGCGCGGTGCGGTTTTCCGTGGAAGGCGAGCTTCACGCGCCCGATGCCTGTCATTGCTCGCAATGCCGCAAGCAATCGGGGCATTATTGGGCGTCGACCAATGTGAAGCGGGATGCGCTCAAGCTTGAAGGCGCGGACAAGCTCACCTGGTATCAATCGTCGGAGAAGGTGCGGCGCGGGTTCTGTTCGGTGTGCGGGTCGTTTTTGTTTTGGGACCCGATCAAGCACGACATCATTGCGATTGGGATGGGTGCGTTCGGGAAGCCGACGGGCACGCACATCGAAAAGCACATCTTCGTGGCGGACAAAGGCGATTACTACGACATCACCGATGGGTTGCCGCAGGAGACGGGGTATTGATGCTGCACTTACCTCCCCTTTACGGGGAGGTCGACGCTGCAAGGCAGCGGCGGGTGGGGCTTTCACGCACGGTATTCGTTGCACGTCCCCCCACCCGCCATCGCTGACGCGATGTCGACCGCCCCGCGAGGGGGCGGTAAGTAGATTCAATACACCTCGAACAAACCCGCGCCGCCCATGCCGCCGCCGATGCACATCGACACGACGACGTTCTTGGCTTTGCGGCGTTTGCCTTCCATGAGCGCGTGGCCGGAAAGGCGCGCGCCGGTCATGCCGAAGGGATGGCCGATGGCGATGGATCCGCCGTTGACGTTGTA